>JBKPJK010000080.1:0-5728 GCA_046730635.1 Pseudomonadota bacterium
GACGGCGGCGATCGACGAGTTCCTAGCGCCCTGGCTGTACCCGCCCCGCGAGGACGGCAGCGATCCGCGCGTCTGCCCGGCGTGCGGCAACGGACGGTTGTCGCTGCGAGGCGGAAGGTTCGGCGCGTTCGTCGCCTGCTCGAACTATCCCGAGTGCCGCTACACCCAGAAGTTCGGCCAGGGCGGGGCAGAGGGACAGGCGAGCGAAGGGCCGCAGGAACTCGGCAATGGCGTCTCACTGAAAAGCGGGCGCTTCGGTCCATACGTCGAGCGCGAC
Organism: Pseudomonadota bacterium; assembly: GCA_046730635.1. Lineage (GTDB taxonomy): Bacteria > Pseudomonadota > Alphaproteobacteria > Sphingomonadales > Sphingomonadaceae > Sphingomicrobium. The sequence goes on from JBKPJK010000080.1 coordinate 278, forward strand.
GACAAGCGCGCGTCGATACCCAAGGATGTGCCTGTTTCCGACGTCGATCTGGAGTTTGCCGAGCGGCTGCTTTCATTGCCGCGAGAGATCGGTGCGCATCCCGAGACGGGCAAGCCGATCACTGCGTCGATCGGGCGCTATGGGCCATATCTCGCGCACGACGGCAAGTACGCCAAGCTCGGTTCCACGGCCGAAGTGTTCGAGACCGGCATGAACGCGGCCGTCGCAAAACTTGCCGATGCAGCGTCCGGGGGAGGCCGCCAGCGCGGAGCTTCGCGAGAGCCGCTCGCCGTGCTGGGCCAGCACCCGAACGGCAAGGACGTCAAGGTGATGGACGGACGCTATGGCCCCTACGTCAGTGACGGAACCACGCACGCGACGCTTCCCAAGGGGGCCGATCCGAAGGCCGTGACCCTGGACGAAGCCGTACGCCTGATCGATGAGCGCGCAGCGAAGGGACCGGCGAAGAAGAAGGGCGGCCGCAAGACTGCCAAGAGGAAAGCGAAGTGATCGATATCGAGCTGCGATGGCTGCCACATGGCGAGGGCTTGCCTGCGCCGAGCTATGCGACGGATGGCGCCGCCGGACTCGACGTCGTTGCGGCCGAGGAGCTGACGCTGGCGCCGGGTCAAAGGCACGCGGTGGCGACCGGCTTTGCGATTGCGATTCCGGAAGGTTACGAGGTGCAAGTGCGCCCTCGCTCCGGCCTTGCGCTCAAGCACGGGATCACGTGCCTCAATACGCCCGGCACGATCGACCACGATTATCGTGGTGAAGTGAAGGTCATCCTGGCCAATCTCGGTAGCGAGCCCTTCGAAGTCCGTCGCGGCGAACGGATTGCCCAGCTCGTGCCGGCACCGGTGCAGAAAGCCGCTTTCCGCGAAGTGGCGGAGCTCGCGGAAACGGGCCGCGGTGCGGGGGGCTTCGGCTCGACGGGCCGGTGAACCTCACCGACGCTGAGCTCGATCGCTACGCGCGGCACATCGTGTTGCCGCAGGTCGGCGGGATCGGACAGCGCAAGCTCAAGGCAGCCAGGGTCGCCGTCATCGGAGCGGGTGGTATCGGCAGTGCGGTCATCCCGGCGCTCGCCGGCGCGGGCATCGGCCAACTGACGATCGTCGATTCGGACGTCGTGGAGATCGCGAACCTTCATCGGCAGCCGCTCTTTCGAGAGCGGGACGAGGGATATGCCAAAGCCGATCTGGCCCTGCAGTTCGCGCACCGCCTCAATCGTTTCGTGAAGGCCATTCCGGTGCAGGAGCGTATCGGCCCCGACAATGCCGAACGCCTGCTGATCGATCACGACCTGGTCATCGACGGAAGCGACAATTTCGCCACGCGTCTCGCCGTCAATGATGTTTGCGTGAGGCTCGGCATTCCGCTGCTTTCGGCGGCGGCGATCCAGTTTCAGGGACAGGTCGGCCTGTTTCGTTCGAAGCCCTGCTATCGCTGTTTCGTCGGCGATGCCTTCGATGCGGAAGATTGTGACAATTGCGCGGAGCTCGGCGTTTTAGGAGCGCTGACCGCGACGGTCGGGAGCTTTGCGGCGCTTCTGGCCATCAACCTCATCCTCGCGATCGGAGAGGATCCCGCCGGCAAGATCCACCTGTTCGACGGTGAGAAATTGAGCTGGCGCCAGATCCGCATTCCGGCCGACGCGGCGTGCAGGGCCTGCGGATCAGCCTAGGGTTTGGGCAACGCGCGCAATCAGATGCTGCGCGACCTCTTCCTTGCTCGTTTCCGGCCAGTCCTCGACGCGGTCGCCGGTGACCAGGTGCACCCGATTGCGGTGCCCGCCCATGACATCGCCGGAGACGTCGTTCGCGACGATCCAGTCCGCGCGCTTGGCGATCCGCTTGGCGATCGCATGTTCCACGACGTTTTCGGTTTCGGCAGCGAAGCCGATCAACAGGTGAGGTCTTTGCTCGCTTGCTCCAAGCTCGGCGAGAATGTCGCGTGTCGGAACGAACTTGAGCTTGGGCGGACCGTCGCCCTTCTTGAGTTTGGTGTCGGACGGTTCGACCCGCCAGTCGGCAACGGCCGCAACCAGGATTGCAACATCCGCCGGGAGCGACGCCATGACGGCATCGGCCATTTGCTCGGCCGTTTCGACCTCGACGCGATCAACGTGCGGCGGACTCTCCAGAGCCACCGGGCCGGAGACGAGCGTCACGCGCGCCCCCGCTTCCGCGGCCGCCGCGGCGATGGCATAGCCCTGTCGGCCCGAGGAGCGGTTTGCGATCACCCGCACCGGATCGATCGGCTCGTGGGTCGGTCCCGCCGTCACGAGGATGTGCTTGCCGGCGAGCGTCACGCGAGGAGATCGGACAGCTGGTCCATGATGACCTGAGGCTCTGGCAGGCGCCCCGGTCCGAATTCGCCGCAAGCCATCTCGCCTTCCGCCGGATCGATCACTCGGATGCCGTCGGCTTTCAGTTGCGCGACGTTGCGCTGCGTCGCCGCGTGAAGCCACATGCGCACGTTCATAGCGGGCGCGACCGCGACGGGCTTGTCGGTCGCCAGCAGCAGAGTGGTTGCGAGGTCATCGGCAATCCCGGCGGCCATCTTGGCGAGCAGGTCCGCGGTGGCGGGGCAGACCAGCACGAAATCGGCCGACCGGCTGAGCTGGATATGGCCGATCTCGACCTCGTCCTTCAGCTCCCAAAGCGAGGTATGGACCTGGCTTTCGGCGAGCGTGCCAAGGCTCATGGCAGTCACGAAATGCTCGCCCCCTTTGGTCAGCACCGGCGTGACTTGGTGACCGGCCTTTTTCAGTAGCCGTACGAGTTCGAGCGACTTGTACGCGGCGATGCCGCCGCCGACGATGAGAAGCACATGCGCCATTGGGCTAACCTAACACAAACAGCAGCAAGGCGCCGATTGCGGCGCCGGCGATACCCGCCACGGCGTAGCCCAGCCAGTTGCGACGCTCGATGATCGCGATGTCGGGCAACGGCGGTGGAGGCGGCGCGGCTCCCCTCGGCGGATAATATTGGTCAATCCGTTCGATCAGGTCGGGGACCTTCTTGAGGGCACGCACGACGGAGATGATCCGGTCGGCGTAATAGGCTTCGGGCCCAAGCTCGGAGCGGATCCATTCCTTTAGGAAAGGCTCCGCCGTCTCCCACATATTGATGTCCGGATCGAGCGCCGTCGCGACCCCTTCCTCCATCACCATCGATTTCTGAAGAAGCAGAAGGTGCGGCTGAGTCGGCATGTCGAAGTCGCGGGTGATGGCGAACAGGCTTTCGAGCATCCGGCCGACGGAGATCTCCTTCACCGGGAGCCCGCGGATCGGTTCGCCGGCCGCGCGCAGCGCCGTCGCGAATTCCTCCACGTTGTGGTGCGGCGGGACGTATTGCGCTTCGAAGTGGATTTCGGCGACGCGCCGGTAGTCGCCGGTGATCAACCCGTAGAGGATCTCGGCCAACCACACGCGTGCACGCCGATCGATGCGTCCCATGATCCCGAAGTCGATCGCGGCGATGCGGCCGTCGGCGAGCGCAAACAGATTTCCGTGGTGAAGGTCGGCATGGAAGAAGCCGTCGACGACGGCCTGGCGGAGGAAAGCCCGGACGAGCGTCGCTGCGAGCGCCTTGCAGTCATGGCCCGCTTGGATCAGCGCCTCACGGTCGTTGAGCTTGATACCGTCGAGCCACTCCATCGTGAGCACCCGACGCGCGGTCCTTCGCCAGTCGATGTCGGGTATGTAGTAGCCCGGCTCGGCGATCATGTTTTCCCGAAGCTCCGACGCGGACGCCGCCTCGCGCTGCAGATCGAGCTCGCGCGCGGTCCACTGTTTGAACTGAGCTACGACCAGCCGCGGACGGAGCCGCTGGATCTCTCCCCCAGACGCTTCGGCATGGGCAGCCGCCCATTCATAAGTCTCGATCGCTTTGGTGAGTTCCTCCTCGATGCCGGGTCGAAGGACCTTGACGGCGACTTCGCGGCCCTCGGTCGTGATCGCGCGATGGACCTGAGCGATCGAGGCGGCGCCAACCGGCCTCTCGTCGAATTCGGAATAGAGGCTCTCGAGGGGAGCGGCGAAGCTTTGCTCGATGGTTTGCTTGATGAGGCGGAAGGGCGCAGGCGGAAGATCGTCCTGCAATTGCGACAAGTTCTCGGCGGCTCGCTCGCCGACCAGGTCGGGGCGGGTCGATAGCGCCTGGCCGAGCTTGATGGCGGCGGGGCCAATCGCGACGAGTGCCGCCGCATAGTCGGGCACGGGCGGAATGCGTGCACCGAGACGAGCCAGCCGCGTCAGGCGCCGGACCTGGATGGGCGTGAGCGGATCTTCCTCGATGCCGCGAAGCGCGCCGTGCCTCGCCAGCGTCCGGCCCCATTTCAGAAGACGCCACAGATGGGTAACGGAAGAGGTCAAATCTTCCAACCCGAATGGATCGTCACCAGACCGCCGAGCATCGGTTCCGCGGATGCCCGAACGAAGCCGGCGTCGGCGACCATGTGCTTGAATGCTTCACGCCCCGGGAAGCGGCGGATGCTTTCGACGAGGTAGCGATAGCTGGCCTCGTCATCGGCAATGACCCTGCCGATGCGCGGGATGACGTTCGACGCCCAGGCTTCGTACAGGTTTGCGAAGCCGGGCCAATCGCTCGACGAGAATTCCATGCAATAGAAACGCCCGCCGCGCTTCAGAACGCGATGGGCCTCATGAAGAGCGGCGGCAATGTCCGTGACGTTCCGAATGCCGAAGACGATCGTATAGGCATCGAAGATCCCGTCCGCGAAGCTCAAGGTTTCAGCATTTTCGACCTTCCATTCGAGGCCGGTCAGACCGCGCTGATTGGCGCGCTCTTCACCGACCTCGAGCATGTCGGCGTTGATGTCGGACACGGTGACCCGAGCGCCGCGTCGCGCCATTCGGAAGGCGATGTCCCCAGTGCCCCCGGCCATGTCGAGAATGTGCTCGCCGGCACGAGGTTTGACGCGGTTGACGAAGCGATCCTTCCAAAGCCGGTGCATGCCCGCCGACATGAGATCGTTCATCACGTCATAGCGTCTCGCGACCGAGCTGAAGACCGCGCCCACGCGCCGCGTCTTTTCCTCGGGGCTGACGAGCTCGTCGCCGAAATTCACCTGTTCACTCATAGGTCTGGCGCCTCTAGCGGGCTTGGCTGCCGTCCGCCATATCGCCGCGCATGCCCGAGCTTCCCGAAGTCGAGACCACAGTCCGCGGCCTGGAACGGGTCCTCGAAGGCCATCGCATTGCAAGCGTCGAGGTGCGCCGGGCAGATCTTCGCCGAGCCATGCCGGTCGATCTCGGTCAGCGCCTTACAGGGGCTCGCGTGACTGGACTTCGGCGCCGGGCCAAATACGGTCTGATCGACACGGACCGCGGCGACACCCTCGTCTTCCATCTCGGAATGTCCGGCCGCTGGCGGGTCGATCCGACGGAGGTTGAAAAGCACGATCATTTCATCATCGAGACGG
>JBKPJK010000081.1:0-2302 GCA_046730635.1 Pseudomonadota bacterium
GAGCGGCCCCGCGAAAGCCGACGATGCCGGCAATAGACGCGCTGGCGACGACCGCTCCGCCGCCGCCGGCGGTCATCGGCGGTACCGAATGCTTGATCGCGAGCCACACGCCGAGCACATTGACCCGGAGCACCCGTTCGAACTCTTCGACGGATAGCTGATCGGCGGGACCGAGCACGCCCTCGATGCCGGCGTTCGCGATCATGATGTCGAGCGTTCCGAAGCGCTCGACGGTATCGCTCACCACGCGTGCGACGGCACTTTCGTCTGTGCAGTCCGCGGCAACGATGGCAGCGCTATCACCGAGCTGCGCGCCGATTTCTCGCAGCTGAGTATCGTCGCGATCGGTCAGCATGACCTTCGCGCCGAGTTGGACGAACAGCCGAGCGGTTGCGGAGCCGATCCCGCCCGCCGCGCCAGTAATGATCGCGACCTTCCCGTCGAGACGTTGCGCTACGTCGACCGCCATCGCGACGGTGTAACACGATCACACATCGAGGAGAAAAATTGACCTGTCGGAAATCGCCTCATTATTGGTGGCGGCCGCTGAGCCGGCGTGCCGATTTTGCAGGATCAACTCATCGCCGCGACGATCGTACGTCTCGGCCATCCGCATGAGGCCCGCCTTGCCGCGGTCCGTCGATGCGTAGGCCGCGTTCGCGCGACACCGCCTGGCCAATTCGAGATAGCGTGAACCCCTGTCTTGCATCTCATACCCCTGCGCAACCGGACCACCGCGCGCGTCGCGCGGCAGGTCATTCGAGATGAGTTCAGTCCGACCTTACCAGACGGAAGTCGGAACTTCGGGCGATCGCCAGCTCCTCCCGCAAACGGAACGCATAAGCGTCTGCAAGCTGGAGATGGATTTCGCGAGTTCGAGGATCGGTGGAATTGCCTGCGGCGCGCAGTTCCTCCTGCGCACGCGCACTGAGATACACGGTGTTAGACATACAATCGCCCCCTCCCGCCGGCGACGCTGCCTCACGCGAGTCGCTCGGCGAGATGCCCGCAACTTATCATAAGGTGCGGACAAGAAAACTAACTTTTATCAAAGTCCTTAGTGGTTGTAGGCTTCGTCCAGGGTCGCAAAGCTTCTGCCGCTGGCGTTTTGCCAGCGAGCGCTCCCGTCAGGTGCGGTCACGCGGCGGGGAAAGCTCTTGCCCCTGAAACCTTGTGCCCATTTCGTCAGGAGGGGACGCAGGTAATTCATCAGATACTCCACACTGATGCGCCCGCCCGCAGTGCCATAACGAGAGAAGGGTCGGCGCGTTCCTCCCGGACAGAAAGAGGGCGGCCGGGGTGACCCCGACCGCCCTTTTGATTTCGAAAGTTTGCGCTGCTTCGGCGGTGCTTCGCACCGGCCGCGTTGCGCTCGCTTACCTCTTGCTGAACTGGAAGCTGCGGCGAGCCTTGGCGCGGCCGTACTTCTTACGCTCGACGACGCGCGGGTCGCGAGTGAGGAAGCCCGCCTGCTTGACCGCCGTACGAAGCGCCGGCTCGAACCGGCTCAGCGCCTGCGCGATGCCGTGCTTGACCGCACCCGCCTGGCCCGAGAGGCCGCCGCCCTTGACCGTCGCTTCGACGTCATACTGGCCTTCGCGGTCGGCAATGCCGAACGGCTGGTTGATGACGAGGCGCAGCGACGGACGAGCGAAATAGACTTCCTGCTCGCGGCCGTTGATGACGATCTTGCCCGAACCCGGCTTCAGCCAGACGCGAGCGACGGCATCCTTGCGGCGGCCGGTCGCATAAGCGCGGCCGTACTTGTCGAGCTGCTGCTCGCGAAGCGGAGCGGCCTCCTGTGCCGGCGGCGGAGCGACGGGAGCTTCTGCAGCCGGAGCTTCTGGAGCCGGGGCAGCGGGAGCGGGGGTCGCGCCGAGCTGGTCGGCAATCGATTCACGAGTGTCGGACATTAGGCGCCCACCTTGTTCTTGCGGTTCATCGACGCGACGTCGAGGAGTTCGGGGTTCTGGCCGCCGTGCGGGTGCTCGGTGCCGTTGTAGAGATGGAGGGCACGCATCTGGTCGCGGCCGAGCGGGCCGCGCGGGATCATGCGCTCAACCGCCTTTTCCAGGACGCGCTCGGGGAAACGACCCTGGAGCACCTTGGCGGCCGTGACTTCTTTGAGCCCGCCCGGATAACCGGTGTGCTTGTAGTAGGTCTTCTGCTCGAGCTTGCGGCCGGTGAAGCGGACCTTGTCGGCGTTGATGATCACGACATGGTCGCCGCAATCGACGTGCGGAGTGAAGCTCGGCTTGTGCTTGCCGCGCAGGATATTGGCGACGATCGTCGCGAGGCGGCC
>JBKPJK010000082.1:0-3225 GCA_046730635.1 Pseudomonadota bacterium
TTCCTCGACCTTTGGCCGAGAGCGGCTGAAGCCGACCCTGGAACAACTCTGCGCGCCGGACCGGCTTCGCCGGGCCCATTGCTGGGGCGTCGCAATGCGCTTGGGCCAACGCTTGTCGGGCGGAGTCGGATCGGTCCTCAAACGGACCAACCTCAGTGTGACGAACGGGGCCATTCAGCTTCACGTCCGACGCGGTGAAGAGGCCCTGGTGGGCGATCAGGTCATGCGACGGCTGCTTCGCCTCGGCGAAGCGCTCGGCATCGAAGCGGCGGTCGTCAGCGGCTGACGGTGTGGCCTTCCTCAAGCGGCACGGCTAGGAGCCGCCGCATGGGGGAAGTAACGTCCACCGAGCGCGAGATCATCGAACGCGCCGAATCAGAACCGATGCTCGATCAGGTGCTCGCCTGGTCCGCGGTCAACAGCGGATCGCGAAACCTCGGCGGACTGGAACGGATGGCGGACCTGCTCGCCGATGCGTTCGCAGCGCTTCCCGGCGTGCTGCGGCTCGAAAATCCGGCGTCCGTCGAAAGCGTCGATGCGACGGGCAAGGCGATCCCCATACCGCACGGCCGCCACCTCCATCTGACGGTTCGGCCCACCGCGCCAGTGCAGCTGCTGCTCACCGGGCACATGGACACCGTTTTTCCCGAAGATCACGCGTTCCAGAGCATACGATGGCTTGAGGACGGCGTGCTGAACGGGCCCGGCGTTGCCGACATGAAGGGCGGTCTCGCGGTCATGCTGGCCGCGCTCAAGGCGGTGGAAAAGAGCCGTCTCGCCGAACGGATCGGCTACGAGGTGATTATCAACAGCGACGAGGAAGTCGGCTCACCGGCATCCGCGGCGCTCCTCGCGCAAGCTGCCGGAGGGAAGCGCGCCGCACTGACCTATGAGCCGGCCGCGCTACCGGACGGGACGCTCGCCGGCGCACGCCCGGGAAGCGGCAATTTCTCCTTCGTCATACACGGGAAAAGCGCCCACGCCGGCCGCAACCCGGAGGACGGCCGCAACGCAATCGTCGCGGCTTCCGAGCTCGCCCTGCGGCTCTCGATGTCGAAGACTCCCGGCCTCGCGATCAATCCCGCGAAGATCGACGGAGGCTCGCCCAACAACGTCGTCCCGGACCTCGCCATCCTCCGAGTCAACATGCGACCGCGGACGACCGACGACCAGGAAATCGCAACGCGCCTCATCGCCAAGGCGCTCGACGAAACCGCCAAGCAGCACGACGTCTATATCGAAGCGCATGGCGGTTTCGGTCGACCGCCCAAGCCGTTGACCGAGGAAGCCGAAGCGCTGTTCAAGCTCGTCCGGAAAGCAGGCGCCGATCTCGGCCAGTCCATCGCTTGGCAACCGTCCGGCGGCGTGTGCGACGGCAACAACATCGCTGCATGCGGCGTACCGGTCGTGGATACGATGGGAGTCCGCGGCGGCAAGATCCACAGCATGGAGGAATATCTGATCGTCGACTCCCTGGCGGAACGCGCAGCATTGTCGGCGTTGACGATACTGCGACTGGCAGTGGAGGCAGCATGAGCTACCGCATTCGTCCGGCAAACGGCGAGGATTTCCGCGCGATCTATCAGCTGGCGAAGCTCACCGGCGGAGGCTTCACCAACCTCCCCGCGGACCGAAGCACTTTGGTTGCCAAGCTCGATCGCTCCGACAAGGGCTTTGCGCGCGAAGAGGATTGTCAGTCCGGCGACCTCTACGTCTTCGTCCTTGAAGACCCGAAGACGGGCAAGATCCGCGGGACGTGCCAGGTCTTCGGTCAGGTCGGCGTGGTCCAGCCCTTCTACAGCTATCACATCAGCACGCTGACCCAAAGCAGTCCCGAGCTCGGGAAGACCTTCCGCAATCAACGCCTTTCGTTGACGACCGACCTCGAAGGGTCGTCGGAAGTGGGCGGGTTGTTCCTGCATCCGGAGATGCGGGCCGGCGGCTGGGGCGCATTACTCGCGCGCAGCCGTTACCTGTTCATGAAACAGCATCGCGCGCGCTTCGGCGACCGCACTCTCGCAGAGCTTCGCGGAGTGATGGACGAGGCCGGTCACGCGCCCTTCTGGGATTCCCTGGCCGGCAAGTTCTTCGGGATGAGCTTCCCCGAAGCCGACGAATTCAATGCCGTCCACGGCACCAAGTTCATCGCCGACCTGATGCCCCGTTCGCCGATCTACCTCGCGCTTTTGACGGACGAAGCGAAGGCCGTGATCGGCCAGCCGCATCCGAGCGGACGCGCGGCGCTGAGGATGCTCGAGCATGAAGGCTTCGTCTTCGACCGGTACATCGACATCTTCGACGGCGGGCCGACGGTTACCGCACGGACGGACGACATTCGCACCATCCGGGAAGCCCGCGAGGACGTCGTCGCGGAGATCGACAACGGCGGCCCCAACAAGGTGCTGGCGGCCGCGGGGCGGCTGAAGGACTTCCGCGCGTCCTGCGCGTCGGTGAAGAAGATGCGCAACGGCGTGATGATCGACCCCGAGGCCGCCGAGCTGCTCGAGATCGACGTGGGCGACACGATCCTGACGGTCACCCGGTGAGCAGTCGCGAGATCAATTTCGACGGGATCGTCGGCCCGAGCCATAATTATGCCGGGCTGAGCTTCGGCAACGTCGCTTCGATGAGCCATGCCGGCCAGGTTTCACAGCCCCGGGCCGCCGCCCTGCAGGGGATCGAGAAGATGAGGGCGAACCTGGCGCTCGGCCTCATGCAGGGCATCTTCCTGCCCCACCCCCGGCCCAATCGCGCGTGGCTCGCGCAACTGGCCGAAGATATCGAGCGCGCGGACCAGCCGCTTGCTGCCGCTGCGATGTCCGCGTCTGCGATGTGGGCGGCCAACGCCGCGACGGTTTCGCCAGCCGCGGACACCGCGGACGGCAAATGCCACCTGACGGTCGCCAACCTTAGGACCATGCCGCATCGCAGCCACGAATGGCCCGCGACCCTGGCGCAGCTGACACTGGCGTTCGCGAGCGAGGCTTTCGCGGTGCATGGGCCAGTTCCGCCGGCGTTCGGAGACGAGGGCGCAGCAAATCATATGCGGCTCTCCAAGTCTCATGGAGAACCGGGGATCGAGCTGTTCGTCTACGGCGTGTCGGGCGGCGCCTTCCCGGCGCGGCAGCATGTCGAAGCGTCGAAAGCTATCGCACGACTGCACGGCCTAGACCCCGAACGGGCGATCTTTGTGCAGCAATCCGAACAGGCGATCGCCGCGGGTGC
>JBKPJK010000083.1:0-1361 GCA_046730635.1 Pseudomonadota bacterium
AACTGCGCCTCCTCAGCCGCGGTGCGGAAGATAGTGAAAGGCGTATCTTTCGAGCTGCCGGAACTTGGCATGATGTTTCTCCCGAGCCGATCACGGACCGTGAAGCTTGATGCTTCGCCTGACTGCGGCATCGAGCGATCGCTCCTCGGCCGCAGAATTTTCAATGCGGGTTAGCGCTTCTTGCTCCAGCCGCTCGTTGCGGTTTTGGTCGCTCTCGGGCCGACGTTTCTTCCGCATGCGCTATGCCCTCGGGCTCATTTGCTTGAGCAAGGGTTCGACACGGGCCAACCCATCGTCGTTCTCGATTGCGAGATGGAGCGGCTGACCTTCCACTACGGGTTGCGGAGTGTTCAGGAAGGCGATCACCGGACCCGGTTCACCAAAGTGACGCCATGCAGACTGCACGACGCTAGCCTGGCGGCGCGATTGCTCGGGTGTGGGGAGTGCAATCCTACTGTTCTTGCGAAATGCCATACCGCGGCGCGCAGCCGGCTTGGCCTCTGGCTCATGCGGCGTGCTCATTGGGTCCGCGCCAGTAGGGCCGCGTGGGTTCGCAGAACCTGCCCAGCATACTCGCGAGCGAACTGCTCTTGCGCACGCCTGTCGCGCGGCGTCATCAAGCGCTCCGCAGACGGATGCGACCGGTAGATTGGTGAAACCAGGTCCATGATCCACTCTCCCATTTCTGTAAGCGGGAGCGCCTCATGTCTCTCAGCCGCTGGCGCCTACGAGTTCGGATGGCCAGCGATTCTTCCTACATGGGAACGCAGAGGCCAATTACCAGACCGCTGATGGAACTCACGAGAAGGCGAAGCCGAGCGCCGATCCAACGACGATCGCGGTGAGGATGAACGGCACGAAAGGCCGCCATCTTGCCAGAAGTGTGTCTTCCATGGAGTCTGCCCTTCTGGCCAATGAGTATCCGCTCACCCGGACGGCGAGGGCCGAGGCCGCTCAGCCGCCATCCGGGGTCGGCCCCAAACGCGTTACAGGACAGGCGGAAGCGATACTCCCGCCGGCCGGTTAGATCGTCTGAAGGTTGAGCGCGCAGGGAGCGCGTTCGCTGGTCTGCCCGACATCATAGCTGAGGCGCTGGCCGACCGTAGGAGCGACGTTCTTGTCCCACTGGATCGCGCTGGTCTCGAAGGGAAGGTCGTTCCCGCCGGCTTCCTGCTTGATTTCGCCATGGCCCTTGATCGTGTCGAACGACTTGACGGTTCCGAAATATTTCATGGTGAGTTCCTTGGTTTACAGAAGCCGGGATGGCCGCTGCCGCTAGTAGACGTGAAAGAGGGGCGGAGGAGCGACTTAGCGCCAAGGACCGTCGATTGCGACTGGTAGCCTGCAAACAGATAGGCCAA
>JBKPJK010000084.1:0-5819 GCA_046730635.1 Pseudomonadota bacterium
CCTGAAATGACGGCCATCTGGTCGGCCGAAAACCGCTATCGCATCTGGTGGCAGATCGAGGTCTTCGCCGCTGAGGCGATGGGCGAGATCGGCATGATCCCCGCCGACGATGCCAAGACGATCCGCGCCGCCTACGATCGCGACGCGCTCGGCGAGATCGACATCGGGGCGATCGACGCGATCGAAGCGGTGACCAAGCATGACGTGATCGCCTTCCTCACTTGGGCCGGCGAGAAGCTCGGGCCGGAACGCCGCTGGCTGCACCAGGGCATGACGAGCTCCGACGTGCTCGACACAGCGTTGGCCGTCCAGCTCAAGCAGGCGGCCGACCTGCTGCTGAAGGATATCGAGCAGCTTCTGGAGGTGCTGAAGCGTCGCGCGCTGGAGCATAAGACCACGCCGACCATCGGCCGGAGCCACGGCATTCACGCGGAGCCGACCACTTTCGGCCTCAAGCTCGCGCAAGCCTATGCCGAGTTCGCCCGCAACCGTGACCGTCTGGCAATCGCGCGCGACCAGGTCGCGACCTGCGCAGTCTCTGGCGCCGTCGGCACCTTCGCGAACATCCCGCCCGCGATCGAAGAACATGTCGCCTCCAAGCTCGGCCTCACGCCTGAGCCCGTCTCGACCCAGGTCATCCCGCGCGATCGCCACGCCTTCTTCTTCGCGACGCTCGGCGTGATCGCCTCATCCATCGAACGGCTAGCCACCGAGATCCGCCATCTTCAGCGCACCGAAGTGCTCGAAGCGGAGGAATATTTCTCGCCGGGGCAGAAGGGCAGCTCGGCCATGCCGCACAAGCGCAACCCGGTCCTCACCGAGAACCTCACCGGCTTGGCCCGCATGGTCCGCGGATATGTCACGCCCGCGCTGGAGAATGTCGCTCTGTGGCACGAGCGGGATATCTCGCATTCCTCCGTCGAACGCTTCATCGGTCCCGATGCGACGATCACGCTCGACTTCGCCCTTGCCCGGCTCACCAGCGTCATCGACAAGCTGGTCGTCTATCCCGAGCGGATGCAGAAGAATCTCGACCGCATGGGAGGTCTGGTCCATTCCCAGCGCGTCCTTCTCGCTCTGACCCAGGCCGGCCTCAGCCGCGAAGATTCCTACGCATTGGTGCAGCGCAACGCGATGAAGGTTTGGGAATCGGACGGTCAGCTGTCGCTTCTGGACTTGCTCAAGTCCGATCCAGACGTTTCACAGCGGCTCTCAGGCGACGAGCTCAACGCCCTGTTCGACCTCGATTATCATTTCAAACACGTCGACACGATTTTCGACCGACTGTTCGGCGCCTCCGCCTAAGCGTTTCGCACGGCACCATTTTAATCTCGCACTGCGGGATCAGAGCGCTATTCTATGGGCAGGGTAAAGGGGCGATGGAAACAGTTCACGAACTCGAGCCGAACGCGGCGGCCGGTCCGCAGCAGCCGAACGCACGAGTCCAATCGTGCGGCTATCTGCTCGAGCTTTCGCTCGACTGGATCGTGCTCCGCGCATCCGAGAATATTCACCACCTGCTCGGCGAGTCCCACGTCACACTGATCGATGAGCCGCTTGGCCGGTTCGTTCACAGCCAAGCCCTGCACGACCTTCGCAATCTGTTCTCAAGGTTGAGCGGGACCATCGGCATCGGTCGGGCATATGCTGTTCGTTTGACCAACGATCCGGACCTCTTCGACATTGCGTTCCAGCTTAGCGGCGGCCGCGTGCTCTTGGAGGCCGTGCCCTCCACGGGCGCCTACGGCGAGGCATTCGGAACCGTCGGAGGTCTGATCGCCGGCCTGTCCAACAGCCGCGGACAAGCGTTGCTCGAAGGCGGCGCCCGGCGAATGCGCGCGTTGACCGGCTACGACCGTGTGACGCTCATTTTCGGTACGAGGCGCGCGGAGAGCAGCCGAGGGGCATTTGCGGTTCCCGCGGACATGGAGGCGGACCTACCCACGATCGTCGCGGATACCAAGGCCGAAGCCGTCAGCGTTTTTCCTCGCGATGACGACGAGACCTCCGTTTCGGAAGCCCTGCTATGTGCGGCTCCGAGCGACGCGCTCGGCGCGCTCATGACCGGGACGGTGCGCTCGATGATGCGGGTCCCGTTCGATCTTGATGGTCTGCACGGGGAATTTCGCTGCGAGTCCCGCGTTCCGCGGGAGCCCAGCTTCGAGCTTCACGCTGCCGCCGAGCTGTTCGCCCAGCTCTTCGCGATGCGGCTCGAGATCGACCAGCTCAAAAGCGGCTGAACTCCGAATTTTGGAAAGTGGCGTAGCGAAAGCTGATCTGTTGACTTCTCCGTAAGTGAATACTAACCGTTAGTCATGGCTAACGCTGAGCGAGTCTTTGCCGCGCTTCAGGATCCCACCCGTCGCGCCGTTTTCGAACGGCTGCGGGACGGCCCCATGCCGGTCGGGCAAATCGCGCGCGGCTTGCCCGTGACGCGTCCGGCCGTTTCCCAACATTTGAAGGTGCTGAAGGAGGCGGGTCTCGTGGACGACCGCTCGGAGGGCACCCGGCGCATCTATCAGATCGATCCGAAGGGGCTCGGGGCGATGCGCGCTTGGCTCGATCAATTCTGGACCGCGGCTCTCGATGCATTCGCCGCCGAGGTCGAACGGAATGAACAGAAGGAGGACCGATGAGCACTCAGATCCATGCCGGCGGCGCAGCTCAGATTCGACCGGCGCCGGTGCGCAAAAGCATCTACGTGGATGCGACCCCGGAGCGCGCGTTCGACACGTTCGCGAACGGCATCGGCCGATGGTGGCCGAAGACTCATAAGACCGGGCAATCCGACCTCGACCGGCCGGTGATCGAGCCGCGGTCGGGCGGACGCTGGTACGAACTCGGGGTCGACGGTTCGGAGTGCGACATAGGCAAGGTCGAGGTTTGGGACCCGCCGGCGCGCCTGGTGCTCATCTGGCAGCTGACCAGCGAGTTCAAATATGATCCCCAACTCGAAACGGAGGTCGAGATCCTCTTCAAGGAGGAGGGTTCCGGTACACGCGTCGACCTCGAACATCGCCACCTCGAACGTCTCGGCAAGACAGCGGAGACACTCCGCCAGGCCATCGATTCCCCCGGGGGTTGGGGCGGCCTGCTGGAGCTCTTCGCCCAAGAAACGTCCAAATCGAACTAGGAGAGATCCGATGTCCGGCATCAATGTTTACGGAATTCCGGGAAGCCCGTTCCTGCGCAGCGTCGAAGTGGCACTGAAGGAGAAGGGGCTCGCCTATCAGCTCCATCCCATGGCGCCCGGCGAGCACAAGACCGAGGAGCATCTCAAGCGCCATCCATTCGGGCGGATTCCGGCGTTCGAACATGACGGTTTGGCACTTTATGAAACGCAGGCGATCATCCGCTATCTGGACGATCGCTTCGCACATCCTCCCCTCACCCCCGGCGACGCCGAGCGCCGCGCCAGGATGAACCAGGTGATCGGAATCATCGAATGGTATTTCTTTCCGAAGGCCGCCGCGCCGATCGCGTTCAACCGAATAATCGGTCCGCGGCTCCTTGGCTTGCCATGTGACGAGGCAGCGATTGCGGAAGCGATGCCGATGGCCAGAATCTGTTTTGCGGAGTTCGACCGACTGCTCGGCGACAAGCCTTATTTGGCGGCAAACAGCGTCAGCATCGCGGATATCATGCTCGCCGCCCAGCTCGATTTGTTCGGAGAATGTCCCGAAGGTCGAGAGCTCATCGAAGGCACGAAGAACCTGAAAACCTGGCTTGAACGAATGCTCGCTAGGCCGAGCTTCCTTGCGACCCAGCCGCCGGAGGTCCTTCGCGAAGCGGCCTAGCCGCCGAGGAAATCCCGGGCTCGACTGAAGAAGCTCTTCGCATTGGGGCATTCGTCGCCGGTTTCAGTCGCGCGGAATTCCTCAAGGAGCTTCTTCTGTTCCTTGGTCAACCGCGTCGGCGTTTCGACGAGGATCCGAGCGACCAGGTCCCCGCGGCCGCGGCCGTTCAGCACGGCCATACCCGCGCCCCGATGACGAAGCTGCTCGCCGGATTGCACGCCGGCAGGGATCTTGATCTCCACCGTCTGGCCGTCGACGCCCGGCAGGGTGATTGCGCCGCCCAGCGCGGCTGAAGTGAAGCTGACCGGGCAATCCGCAACCAGGGTCGTCCCCTCGCGAGCGTAGATCGGGTGACGCTTCATGTGCACGAAGATGTAGAGGTCGCCGTTCCCGGCCCCCCGGACCCCGGACTCGCCCTCGCCTGCAACCCGAATGCGCGTGCCCTCGTCGACCCCGGCCGGAATCTTCACGGCAAGCTTGCGCTGCGAAAGCGCGCGCCCTTCGCCATGACAGTTGGGGCATGGATCGTTGATGACTTCGCCCGAACCGCGGCAATTCGGGCAGCCGCGCTCCACGACAAAGAAGCCCTGCTGCGCGCGGACCTTGCCCATGCCGCCGCAAGTCTTGCAGGTACTGGTGCAACGATCGAGGCTGTTGCACCCGCGGCCATCGCAAACCTCGCAGGTTCCGTTCGCTTCGATGGTGATGGTCTTTTCGACACCCGTGAAGGCCTCTTCGAGGCTGAGCTCGAGGTCGTAGCGGAGGTCCGCACCGCGTGCCGCATTCTGGCGCGCCCGGGGATCCATGAACTCGCCGAAGATGGTCGAGAAAATGTCGGAAAAGCCGTTGAAGCCGGCTTCCCCAAACGGATCGTGGCCGCCGCCGTTCTGGAACGCGGCCTTGCCGAACCGATCGTAAGCCGCGCGCTTCTGCGGATCCTTAAGCACATCATAGGCCTCGTTGATGGACTTGAAGTGCGCTTCGGATTCCTTGCAGCCGTTCTTCCGATCCGGGTGATGTTCCTTGGCGAGCCGACGATAGGCAGCCTTGATGGTCGCGTCGTCGGCCCCGCGCGCGACGCCCAGCAGATCGTAATAATCCTGCTCGACCATTACCCCTCCCTACGCAGCACAAGACTCGGCGCGGCCCCACGCATGGAGCCGCGCCGCATCATCACGCCTTGTTCTCACCTTCGTCGACCTCGGAGAACTCCGCATCGACGACTTCTTCATTCGGCTGCTCGCCCGAGGCTTCGCCGGAAGCACCGGCTTCGCCGCCCGTCTGCTGGGCCTGCGCCTGCTGCTGCTCGTACATCGCCTGACCGAGCTTCATCGCCGCCTGTGTCAGCGCGTTGGTCTTCTCGGTCATCTGGTCGGCGTCACCGCTTTCGACCGCAGCCTTGGCTTCGCTGATCGCGGTTTCAATCTCGGTCTTGATTTCCGGAGTGACCTTGTCGCCGTGCTCTGCGAGCTGCTTCTCAGTCGTGTGGACAAGGCTTTCGGCGTTGTTCTTCGCCTCAGCCGCAGCGCGCCGCTTCTTGTCTTCTTCGGCGAACTGCTCGGCTTCCTTGACCATCCGCTCGATGTCGGAATCGGCGAGACCGCCCGAGGCCTGGATGCGGATCTGCTGCTCCTTGCCGGTGCCCTTATCCTTGGCCGACACGTTGACGATGCCGTTGGCGTCGATGTCGAACGTGACCTCGATCTGCGGCACGCCGCGCGGGGCGGGCGGGATTCCGACCAGGTCGAACTGCCCGAGCAGCTTGTTGTCCGCGGCCATTTCGCGCTCGCCCTGGAAGACGCGGATCGTCACCGCATTCTGATTATCCTCGGCGGTCGAGAAGACCTGGCTCTTCTTCGTCGGGATCGTCGTGTTGCGATCGATCATCCGCGTGAAGACCCCGCCCAGCGTTTCGATGCCGAGCGATAGAGGCGTCACGTCGAGCAGAAGCACGTCCTTCACGTCGCCCTGCAGAACGCCCGCCTGGATGGCCGCACCCATCGCGACCACCTCGTCTGGGTT
>JBKPJK010000085.1:0-1643 GCA_046730635.1 Pseudomonadota bacterium
GTGCCACGGCTCGCGACGGAAGGGCCCGATGGCTTTTTCGAGCCTGCCGCGATCCGTTCCGCTGACGTGCAATGCGGCGCCGAACGGGGCGACCATGTCGACGCCCGGCTTGCCGGTGAGATCCTTCGCAAGCCGATCGGCGCGCGGACCCTCGGCTTCGAACGTGACGAGATGCGACTGCGCAATGACCTGGTCGCCGGTCCCGCGCGCGATGAGGTCGCCGTTGAAGATGTACGCGATCTCGTGACAGCGTTCCGCCTCGTCCATGTAGTGGGTTGAGACCAGCACCGTCATTCCATCATCGGCGAGCCGGTGAATTTCGTCCCAGAAGTCGCGGCGCGCCTGCGGATCCACGCCGGCCGTCGGCTCGTCAAGGAGCAGCAGCTTCGGCTCGTGCATCACGGCGGCCGCTAGCGCGAGCCGTTGCTTCCATCCTCCCGAGAGCTGTGCGGCGAGCTGCTTGCGGCGGCTCGTCAGCCCCAATTTCTCAAGCGTCTCGCTCACCCGCGTTGCAACGCGGTCGAGGCTGTAGACGCGCGCGATGAAGGTCAGATTCTCTTCGATCGTCAGGTCTTCGTAGAGTGAGAAGCGCTGGGTCATATAGCCGGTCTCGCGTTTGATCGCCTCTGCCTGCTTCGGGAAGTCGAGCCCCAGGACCTGTCCGTGCCCGCTGTCGGGAGTGAGCAGACCGCACAGCATACGGAGAGTCGTGGTTTTGCCCGAGCCGTTCGGGCCCAGGAACCCCGTGATGTGACCTTTTTCGATCTGGATGGAGATGTGATTGACCGCCTGCAGCGTCCCGAATTTCTTGCTGAGATCTTGAACATCGATCGCGAGGGTCATTGCAGCGGCTCGACGTCGACCGGTAGGCCGGGCATCAGTTTGGTGGCGGCGGTTGGATAGGCCTCGACCATGAATACAAGACGGTCGCGACTGTCGCGGCTGAAGATGATCGGCGGCGTGAATTCGGGGCGCGGGCTGACGTAGGAGATCCGGGCGGAGAGACCCGAAGCGCATGCATCGCAGGCAAAGCGGATTTGCTTGCCGGGCCGGTAGCGGGCGACTTCCTTCTCCGGAACGTAAAATCGCAGCTTGATCTTGTTGTCGGGGAGGAGGGCGACGATGGGCTGATTGGCGTTGACCCATTCGCCCTTCTGGAAAAACACATCCTCAACGAGCGAGGGAGAAGGAACGACCGGGGAGAGCTGGCCGACGCGGATCGCGACCTCGCGAGCGCCGCCTTGCGCCTGTTCCGCCTGAGCTCGCGTCGCGATCACCTGGGAGCGGCGAGCCTGCGCGGTCTTCTGGGCCGCGGCCACCCTCGCGTTCGCTTCCTTGAGCGCCGCTCGGGCCGCGTCGATATCCTTGCCCGCCACCGCGGCCGGGTCGTTGCGTTTGACAGAAGAAAGGCGGGCGAGGTCCTGGCGAGCCTTTGCAGCATCCGCGGCAGCCGCTGAAACCTCCGCTTGGGCCTGTTGCGCCTGAGCTTCGGCCGACGCGATCTGCGTGCGGGCTGCAGCAACATTCGCCGCGGCCTGTTCGCCTTGCGCAGTCAGGGTCGCGGGATCGATCCGGAACAGCTGCTGGCCGGGCGAAGCGCGCTGCCCTTCGATTGCGTCGATCGCCGCGACGGTGCCGGACAC
>JBKPJK010000086.1:0-1599 GCA_046730635.1 Pseudomonadota bacterium
CCAAGTCAAAGCCGCTCGCGACCAAGGCACCGGGCGATTACGGCGTCGACGTCGCGCGCCGGCTGGAAACGCTGAAGGTCGTCGAGCCGGCCAAGCGCCAGGCAGGAGTCAAGGTCGGGTCGGTCGACGAGCTGGTCGAGCGCCTCAAGGGTTTGGGGATTGCGAAATGAGCGTTCTGGTCCTGGTCGAACATGACGGCAAAGCCATCAAGGATGCGACGCTTGCGACCGTAACCGCAGCGTCGAAGCTCGGCGACGTGAATGCGCTCGTGGTCGGCAACAATGTCGATGCGGTTGCGCAGGCGGCCACGAAGATCGCCGGCGTGGGCAAGGTCTACACGGCAAGTTCCGCAGCGCTTGAGCATCAGCTAGCCGAGGCGGTTGCGCCGGTCGCTGCCAAGCTGATGGAAAGCCACGACGCGTTCGTCGCCCCGGCGACGACGACGGGCAAGAATATCGCGCCGCGCGTCGCGGCCTTGCTCGATGTGATGCAGGTCAGCGACGTTCTGTCGGTCGAAGGGGCGGACACGTTCACTCGCCCGATCTATGCCGGCAATGCCATTGCGACGGTGAAGTCGAAGGACGCGAAGAAGGTGCTGACCGTTCGCACGACAGCGTTCGAGAAGGCTGCAGCTGAAGGGGGCTCAGGCTCGGTCGAGCAGGCCGATGCGTCAGGCGATCCCGGCAAGAGCAGCTTCGTTTCCGCCGAGGCTTCAGAGAGCGAGCGTCCGGAACTGACCAGCGCCAAGGTCATCGTTTCCGGCGGCCGCGCATTTGGGTCGTCGCAGCAATTCCACTCGCTCCTCGATCCGCTGGCCGACAAGCTCGGCGCCGCGGTCGGTGCGAGCCGTGCGGCGGTCGATGCGGGCTATGCTCCCAACGACTATCAGGTCGGCCAGACCGGCAAGATCGTCGCGCCGGAGGTTTATGTCGCGATCGGCATCTCCGGCGCGATCCAGCACCTTGCGGGCATGAAGGATTCGAAGACGATCGTCGCGATCAACAAGGACGAAGAAGCCCCGATCTTCCAGGTCGCGGATATCGGCCTCGTCGGCGATCTCTTCAAAATCGTGCCTGAGCTGACCGAAAAGCTCTAAAAGCCGCTCAGGAACTCCGCGACGTTCGCCCCGAGCGCGTCGACCGCATAGCCGCCCTCCATGACGATGAGGGTCGGTAGGCCGAGCGACGCGATGCGCCGCGCCATCGGGGCATAGTCGCTCGTCTTGAGCTTGAAGTAGCTGATGGGGTCCGCCTCGTGCGTGTCGGCGCCATAGCTGACGATCAGCAGTTCGGGCTCCCTCTTCTCGATCCAGTCGAGGGCTTGCGTAAGTGCGGGAGCGTAACCGCTCCAGTCGGTGCCTCGGGGCAGCGGCAAGTTCAGAATGTTCTCGCCGCTCTCTTCGGCATGCCCCCAAAAAAAGGGATAGTCGGTCGAAGGATCGGCATGGATCGACGCGAACGACAGGTCTTGGCGACCGAGGAAGATATCCTGAGTTCCATTGCCGTGGTGATAGTCCACGTCGAGGACCGCGACGCGCTTCTTCGCTGCGACGGCGCAGATTGCCGCGCTGTTCAGATAGGAATAGCCGCCGAAGTAGTC
>JBKPJK010000087.1:0-11594 GCA_046730635.1 Pseudomonadota bacterium
ACCGTCGGACGGTGGGTCGCCGACGCAGCTGACCTTCGGCCCGACCAATGCCGGTGCGCAGGTGTCATGGACCCCGGACAGCCACTCCGTGCTGTTCAGCGCAAACCTCGGCAAGGATTGGGAGCGCAACGTCAACGAAGCCGAAGTCTACCGGGTGAGCATCGATGGCGGCACGCCCATAGCACTCACCGACCGGAAAGGTCCCGACGCCCAGCCCGTCGTTTCGCCCGACGGCCGTCTCATCGCCTATGTCGGGTTCGACGATGTGGGCCATGCAAACCAGGACACCAAGCTGTCGGTGATGAACCTCGACGGCTCAGGCAAGCGAACCCTGACGGCGAACTTCGACCGGGCGGTGGGCAATCCTGTCTGGTCCGCCGACGGCAGATCGATCTACGTTCAATACGACGAGCATGGCAGCAACCGGGTCGCGCGCGTCGGCCTGGACGGCTCTGTCCGAGACGTGGCCACCGGCCTCACGGCAAGCGGGCTCGATCGCCCGTATAGCGGCGGCGAGTATAGCGTCTCACGCAATGGCGTCGTCGCCGTCACCGCCGGCGACAACCTTCATCCCTCTGACGTCGGGGTCGCGGCGAGCGGCGGCGTGCGCAAGCTCACGCACCTCAACCAGCAGTTGCAGGCGAAGGTGCTTGGCCAACCGCAGAAACTGCCGGTGGCCTCCAGCTACGACCGCCGGCCGATCGACGCGTGGATGATCACTCCCCCCGATTTCGACGCCGCGAAAAAATATCCGCTGATTCTCGAGATTCACGGCGGTCCCTGGGCTGCCTACGGTCCCACCTTCTCGACCGATGATCAGCTCTATGCGGCAGCGGGCTACGTCGTCGTCTATTCGAACCCGCGCGGCTCGACCTCGTACGGCCAGGCCTTCGCCGACGAGATCGAGCAGAATTATCCGGGTCACGACTATGACGATCTGATGAGCGTGGTGGATGCCGCGATCGCGACCGGTCACGTCGATCCGAACAACCTGTTCGTCACGGGCGGCTCCGGCGGCGGCGTGCTCACTGCGTGGATCGTCGGCAAGACGGATCGCTTCCGCGCGGCGGCAACCCAGAAACCCGTGATCGATCTCGCCAGCTTTGCGCTGACGACGGACTTCGCTGCGGGCTTCTCGCCCTACTGGCGCAAGGAACGGCCGTGGGAAGATCCGCAGGGCTATTGGAAATATTCCCCCCTCTCCCTCGTCGGCAACGTCAAGACGCCGACGCTCGTGGTCGTCGGCAGCAACGACTTCCGCACGCCGGTCAGCGAGGCCGAGCAATATTACAGCGCGCTACAAATGCGCGGCGTCCCGACGGCGCTCGTGAAGGTCCCGGGCGCGAGCCACGGCAGCATCGCCTCGCGGCCGAGCCAGGCCGCGGCGAAGGCAAGCGCGATCCTCGCTTGGTTCGATCGTTATCGAACCGACAAAGCCGGACCCGCTGCCGCATCCAACGAAGGGGCTTCCCCCGGCGCCACGCACTAACTAACGGGCATTGCCGAGAATTCGGGCGCCAGCGCTCCCGCCTGGCGCTCCATCGTAACATCTGGAGCCACCATGAACACATTCCGCCTGTTCGCCGCGAGCGTCATCGCGCTCGCCGCCGCTTCTGCCACCGCCCAGACCAGCAGCGGGATCAGCGCGCAGCGCCTCTCGGACACCGACAAATTCATTTCGTCGGACGCGTTCGAGGGACGCGGCCCTGCGACCCGCGCCGAGACCAAGACGATCAACTACATCGCCGACCAGTTCAAAGCGATCGGCCTCAAGCCCGGCGGCGACACGATCAAGGGCCAGCGGAGCTATTTCCAGTCCGTCCCGCTGCTCAAATCCGACATTGTCGGGAACCCCCAGTTCACGCTCAACCTCGGCAATGGGCAAACGCTTCAGCTCGCCCAGGGCGACCAGATCGCGCTCAAGGCCCCGCTCAACGGCCAGAACATCGTCAACCTCGCGAACGTCCCGCTGCTGTTCGTCGGCTACGGAGTTTCAGCGCCGGAGCGCAATTGGGACGACTTCAAGGGCCAGGACGTTCGCGGCAAGCTGCTGGTCGTGCTCATCAACGATCCCGATTTCGAGGGCGGAGAAGGCGATTTCGGCGGGAAGGCCATGACCTACTACGGCCGCTGGACGTACAAATATGAGGAGGCAGCCCGACGCGGTGCCGCGGGCGTCCTCATCGTTCACGAGACCGATCCTGCGTCCTACGGCTGGAATACCGTCAAGAACTCGAACACCAACACGCAGTTCGACATCGTCCGGCAGAGCCCCAGTGGAGCGCATACGGGGTTCGAAAGCTGGATCCAGCGCCCGCTTGCCGAGCAGATCTTCGCAGCGTCCGGCCTGAACTTCGAGCAGGCGAAGGCACAGGCAAAGCGGCGCAATTTCCAGCCGGTTCCGCTCAAGGCGACGCTGACGGCGAATGCGAAGGCCGATGTCGCGACGATCAATTCGCACAATGTCGTCGGCTATTTGCCCGGCAAGAAGTACCCGGATGAGACGATCATCTACAGCGCCCATTGGGACCATCTCGGCATCGGCAAGCCGGACGAGCGCGGCGACACGATCTATAACGGCGCGCTCGACAATGCGACGGGCATCTCCCAGATCCTCGAGCAGGCGCGGGCTTTCGCTCGCGAACCGCGCACTGATCGCTCGATCGTCTTCCTCGCCGTGACAGCCGAGGAAAAGGGCCTGCTTGGTTCCGAATATTATGCGCAAAATCCCGAGTTCCCGGCGTCGAAGACAGTCGCCGTACTCAACACCGACGGCGGGCAGATCTGGGGCCGCGCCAAGAACTTCACGATCTCGGGCAACGCCAAGCTCGACTTGCTCGACATGCTGGTTGCTGAAGGCAAGAAGCAGGGCCGCTACTACAGTGCGGACCCGCACCCGGAGGCAGGCCACTTCTACCGCTCGGACCACTTCTCCTTCGCCAAGGTCGGCGTTCCGGCGATCAGCTTCGGTGACGGCAACGACCTTGTGAACGGGGGCGTCGCGCGCGGCGAAGCGCTAAGCAAGGAATATGTCGATAAGCACTACCCCCAGCCGAGTGACGAATGGTCGACCGCCTGGGACTTCACCGGAATGGCGGACGACGTTCAGCTACTCCACAATCTGGGCAGGGATTTGGCGAACTCGCGCGCCTGGCCGAACTGGAGCCAGGACAGCGAATTCCGAGCCACCCGCGACAAGAGCGCTGCTGAGCGCTCCGGCGCTGCCCAGGCTGCTCCGAAAAAGGGCGGACGCGGATGAGCGAAACCCTCGAGCCTGCTCTTCCGGATCACCTGGACGAGCAGGCCGAGCGCTTGATGCACCGCCTGTGCGATCGGAAGCTGGCGATCGCGACGGCGGAAAGCTGCACGGGCGGAATGCTGGCGGCGCTCCTCACCGACATCGAGGGCGCCGGCCACGGTTTCGACCGCGGTTTCGTCACTTACACCAAGGAATCGAAGACCGAGTTGCTCGGGATCGAGCCGAGCCTCCTCGAACATAACGAAGCGGTCTCCGAAGTGGTCGCCCGCGCCATGGCCGAGGGGGGCCTCAAGCGCTCCAAGGCGGAGCTCGCGCTCGGCATCACGGGGTTCGCGGGCCCGGCCGGCCCCGGCCACGAAGAAGGCCTCGTGCATATGGCCCTCGCCCGCCGCAACGGCCGCACCTTGCATCGCGAAGAGCATTTCGGTGCGATCGGCCGCGGTGCTATTCGCGTGAAGAGCCTCAAAGCCATGCTCGACATGCTTGAGCAGGCGCTCGAAGAGGAGTAGTTCGCCTTTTGTTCTAACAAGGGAGTCGCGAGATGGCCGATCTCATCTTCTATACGAACCCGCAGTCGCGTGGCCGCATCGTGCGGTGGATGCTGGAGGAACTGGGTCAGCCATATGAGACGGAGGTCGTTCCCTACGAGGAGATGAAAGGGGAGCGATACCTGGCGGTCAACCCGATGGGAAAGGTACCCGCGGTCAAGCACGGCGATCATGTGATTACCGAGTGCGCTGCGATCTGCGCCTATCTTGCCGACGCCTTTCCCCAGAGCGGCCTCATCCCGAACCACGAAGAGAAAGCGGATTATTATCGGTGGTTCTTCTACGCTGCAGGCCCGGTCGAGCAGGCGTTCACCAATCACATGCAAGGCTGGGAAGCCCCGCCCGAGCGCGAGCGCATGTTCGGCTACGGCAATTACGATCGGGTCGTGGCCGTGCTCGACGAGCTCTTCTCGCTGCGCGACTATGTCTGCGGGAATCGGTTCACCGCAGCCGACGTTTATGTCGGATCGCAAATCATGTTCCCGATGCAGTTCGGCATGCTTCCGGAGCGCGAAAGCTTCAAGCGCTACCGCGACCGCCTCCAATCGCGAGCGGCGTACAAGCGCGCGAATGAGATCGATGAGAAGCTCATCGCAGACCTGGGCCTGAGCCCACCGCAGGCCCAACCGCAGCCCGCGTAGGGATTCTCACTGCATTGCGGTCGCCGGCGGGTGCGTTAGGCTCGTCATGTGGGGACCGGGGACTATATCAGGCTCAATTGCGAGCCGAAGACGCTGGAGGCGCTTGCCAGCGGGCTCACGCGATATGCGCCGACGCCAGGCGCCCCGGACTGGCTCGTATCGGCCGTCTGGCTGTGTACCGCACCGGATCGCTTCATCGTCACCGCGAACGTCGCGGTCCTGCCCGACGGCTTTGTGGCGCGCGGCCTGAACATCTGCCGGCCGAACGAGTTCGCCGAACATCTCGAAGCCGAGCTTCCCGACGTCGCGGCCCGAGTCGCCGCGCGCGGCAACGGGATGATCCTGCCGCCAGCACAAGCGCCCGCACCGCCCGATCGACTGAAGGCCTGGCCATCGGCAGATTACGAAACGAGCATTCTTATTCGCGCAACCGACCGCGAGTCCGGTCGGAAACATGTCGCCTGTGCGCTCCTGTTCACGTCCAAGGACGGATCGTCTCTTTTGGTGGGAAGCGACCCGTCGACGCTTGCGCTCGTCTTTAGCGAGGATCCTGAACTGATCGGCCGTTACCGGGACGAATGCGCGGTGCTGACGCTCGCCAAGTATCTCGGCGACGGCTAGGCATTCTCGTCGATGTCGGGGCAGTCCATCAGCTCTGTCACGGCAGCGCGCTCCGCCAGTCTGAGCTCCGGCCGCCACAGGTCCGCGATCAGGACCACCCTGATCCGGTCGCTGTCGTTCCAGGCCTCGTGCGTCGTCATGTCGTCGAACACTAGCGCCTTGCCCGGCTCCCACGGACGGGTCTCACCGCCGACGCGAAATCCGCAATTGTCCGGCACGATGATGGGGAAGTGCGCGATCAGGCGAGCATTCGTAATGCCCACGTGGGGCGGGATGCGGCTGCCGGGCTCCAGGACCGAGAAATAGAGGCTCGGGGAGATCAGTGAGATCTTGGGAAGGTCGAGGCCCTGCGCCAGTTCCATCGTGCGCGGACATTCCACCGCAAATTCGTCCACGATGCGCCCGTTGCGGATCAGCGGGATCATCGACCATTTGCCGGCCGCGCGCGCCTCGCCCGTCTCATCGCCGTGGAGGCCGGACAGGCTCGACGAAAGCCGCTCGCGTCTGCTCTCTGCAAGTCTCAGGAATTCGTCGCGGACGATCTCGCTATGACCCTCGATCTCGGCGACACCCCGGAACAAAGATGCGTCGAAGAATCGCTTCGGCTTGACCCCCGGCACCATGAAAAACGGCGGAGCCAGGGGGCCGGCTTCAATGCTGTCGAGGATGTTGCTGCGGAAGTCCCGCATGCGGCGGTCTTCGGCGGAGTTGAGGCTTGCACCCTCCGGACGCCAATGGAGAAGCCGCTCGCGCCACTGTTCGGCGGCAGCGACGATCGTCTTCGCCCGTTCGAGCTGCTTCGCCATGGCGGGTTGGAACGACAAGTCGAACGGCGCGTAAGCGCAGGCCGATCGATAAGCGCGCTGGGCCGCGTAAAGAGCTCCCGTCGCCTCTCGCAGGCTGCCGAGCATCAGGCACATCAGGAAATTGCGGGGCTCCAGCTCGACGGCTGCGGCGGCCGCCTTCACTGCTCCAGGTAGGTCGCCCATCGACCTGCGCACCGTCGCCAGCCGCATCAGCGTGGATGCGTCGCGTCCGCGCTGGGCAGCCAGCTCAAGCAGGCTTTGCGCCTCGCGGACGTCGCCGCGCGCCATCGCCGCGTCGGCTTGCGCGATCAGCGGATATGTCTGTTGAAGCTTGCCGATCATCCCACGTCCTCAGCGCAGCCCCCACCGGCGGCGCTACCCGAGAGCAACGTCGTAAATCCAGCCGTTTCGATGAAGGAGCGATCAGGCTCCACGAATGGCCAATCGGCCATAAGAAATGGGCCGGAAGATCGCTCCTCCGGCCCACCCTTGCTCGATGCTGCTGAAGTCTAGCGGCGGTCGCCCATGAACCGCAGCAGGAACAGGAACATGTTGATGAAGTCGAGGTACAGCTGAAGCGCGCCCATGACGGCCGTCTTCGCCATCGCGTCGCCATGTCCTGCGACCGCGAAATAGACGCTCTTGATCTTCTGCGTGTCGTAGGCGGTCAGGCCGGCGAACAGTAGGACGCCGATCGCGCTGATCGCCAGGTCGAACGCGGGCGAACGAAGGAACATGTTGATCAGCAAGGCAATGAAGATGCCGACCACGCCCATGACCAGGAACGTCCGCATGCCGCTAAGGTCGCGCTTGGTCGTGTAGCCGTACAGGCTCAGCCCCAAGAACGCCGCCGCAACCGCGAAGAAGGTCTGCGCGATCGACACCCCGGTGTAGACCAGGAACAGGCTGGAGAACTGCACGCCGACCAGGGCAGCATATACCCAGAATAGAGCCTGCGCCGTTCCGGCCGAGATGCGGTTGATGCCGAAGCTCAGCATCAGCACGATGGCCAGCGGCGCAAACAGCGCAACCCAGAACAGCGGCGTCGCCTGCCCGGTCGCCGGATTGACGATCAGGTTGATGAGGCTGCTGTTGGCGACGCCAAGGGCGATGATGCCGGTCAGCAGCACGCCCGAAGCCATATAGTTGTAAACCGAAAGCATGTACGACCGAAGGCCCGCATCGCGGGTGACGCTCGGAACGCCGACGGTTGCGGCGCTCGCGCTGGTCGTGCGCGGGTCTTGCCAAATGGCCATTCAAGTCTCCTCTCGCGCGGGCAAAAGGCCCGTTCGCTACCGACGATATATCGTGGATGCCTGAATCGACTTCAAGCGAAACCGGTCGACAGCAATCGTACGTTGGTCGACGTTGGCCGAACGCCAGATTAACGGCATTGCCGTTCGGGCCTCCTGATGCGACACTGCTAGGCTCGTCGGTCGGGGGAGCAGCGGCTTTGTTTCGACGGCTTTTGGGCTTCGTCGCCCTGGTGTTCGCAATGGTTGCAAGCGCCTCTCCATCGAGCGCAGCCTCGCCTGCGCAGCGCATTATCGCCGTCGGCGATCTCCACGGCGACTACCAGGCATGGATGACGATCGCGCGTGCGGCCGGGGTTGTCGACGCGCGGGGACGCTGGGCGGGCGGAAGCACCACGCTCGTCCTACTTGGCGACGTCACCGATCGAGGTGCTGACTCGCTCAAGATCATTCGCAACCTTCAACAGCTGCAGAAAGACGCGCCGCGCAAGGGCGGCAAGGTCATCGTGGTCCTGGGCAATCACGAGGCGATGAACCTCATCGGCGATTATCGGTACACGACGCCGGGTGAGTTCGCCGCCTTTGCGGACAGCCAGTCCGCGCAACGACGCGAAAAGCTTTACGAATTGATCAAGGCGGCTATCGAGGCCTCCTATCGCGCCAGCAATCCGCAAATGACCGCCGACGCCATCCACCAGGCGTGGATCGCCGCGACCCCGCTCGGCTGGACCGAGCACAAGCTCGCCTGGATGCCCTCGGGCGAGCTCGGCCAATGGGCGACGCGCAATCCGGCCATCGTGAAGATCGGCGACACGCTCTTCGTCCACGGCGGTATCAGCAGCGAGTTCGCGAAAATTCCGCTCGCCGAGGTCAACCGGCGTGTCGCAGCCGCGATGGCCGCGGCGGACGAAAGCCCCAAGTCCATCCTCACCGACCCGCTCGGTCCCTTGTGGTATCGCGGTCTCGTTCGTGCCGACGCCGACGCCGAAGCCGAACGTACCGAAAATGCAGGTGCGGCCCCGCAGGGAGCGCCGGCGGCAGCGCGCCCCACGCCCGATCAGGAACTGACCGAAGTGCTCGCGGCTTACGGAGCCAAACGCCTCGTGATCGCCCACACACCGATCCTAAGCGGCATCGCGATCACCAACGGCGGCCGCCTCGCACGCATCGATACGGGTATCTCGCGCTACTACGGCGGCCCGCTCACCTGGCTCGAGATCGTCGGTGACCACTGGATTCCACATAGCGTGGGGAGACCGGCCTCATGAGGTTTGCGCCAGCTTTCGCTTCGATAGCGCTCGTCTTTTCCACCGCCGCGACGGCCGCCAGCGAAAAGCCCCTGTTCGCGTCGCCGGACAAGATCCACCTCGTCATCCAGGCACCGCTCAACAGCCTCATCCGCGACCGTCAGAATGAAGGTTCGATTCCCGGTACGTTGATCGAACCCAGCGGCCAGAGCCTCCCCATCAAACTGACCTTGCGCGGAATCACGCGCCGCACTTCCGAGGTCTGCGATTTTCCCCCGCTGCGCGTGGATTTCGTCCCGCCGCCGCCTGCCAACTCGCTATTCGCCGGACAAAAGAAGCTGAAACTGGTTACCCATTGCCGCAGCTCGCCTTCGTTCCAGCAATATGTGCTGCTCGAATATTCCGCTTACCGAATGTACAATCTGCTCACGCCGCGAAGCTTCCGGGCGAAGCTTGCCGACATCGAGTATCGCGACGAGAGCGGCCGACCGATCATCTCGCGCGTCGGCTACTTCCTCGAAGACCTGGACGACGTCGCGCACCGCAACGGGATGAAGGAGGCGAAGGGGCCCGAGCGCATCCCGGTCGCGGACCTTAGTCCGCCCGACGCAGCCCGCTACGCGCTCTTCCAGCACATGATCGGCAATCACGACTGGTCGATGCGCGCTGGTCCGGTGGGTAAGAACTGCTGCCACAATGCCGAACTGATCGGCGTCCTGGCTCCGGGGCAGACCATTCCGATCCCGTCCGACTTCGACTTCTCCGGCTTCGTCGATCCGCCTTACGCAACGCCCCCGTCGGAGCTCGACATTAGCGACGTCCGCCAGCGACTCTATCGCGGCTATTGCGCGCACAATGCCGACGCTCTGGCGGCCGCCCGTCAAATGCGTGAAGCGCGGCCGCAGATTATCGGCGTGCTCAGCCAGGTGCCAGGCCTGGACCCGAAGACCCAGGCGCGCGCCTCCAGCTATCTCAACGGCTTCTTTGCAGACATCGCGACCGACGCGAGCCTGGGCGCCAAAGTTACGGGGCGCTGCGTCGGCTAGGCTTTATTTTCAGGCTCGACGACCACTGCCACGTCGGCAACCACCGGAGCGACCACGACTGGGTCCGGGTTGGTCGCCGGGTTATAGTCGCTGAGGTAGCGCTTCATGCCCGAGCGCTCCCCATATTCGCTCATCCAAAGGACCAGGAACGTATAGGTGAACGCGACGGTCAGAAGCCCCGCGAGCTCGACCGCGCCGATCCCGGCCGACAGGCCAGTCGCCACGGCAAGGAGGATGAACAATGCATCCCCGGAACTCTTGAGCGAATTGCGGAAGCGAACCGCCCCCGCGATCCCCGCGAGCGAAAAGGCGAGCGCCAGCGAATTCTGAACGATGATGACGATTCCGGTGACCACCATCGGCAGGACGATGATCGTATTGATCAGCGACTGGTCATATTCCTCGTCGTTGCGGACCCCCATGTAGACCCAGCTTACGGGAAGTGAGCATAGCAAAGCCGAAACCAGCGCTACTGCCAGCCAAAATAGGCTCTGGCCGAGATTGCTGACGTGGGACGCGCGCACGGCTTCGCTGGCCTGCAGCGGGTTCTTCGCCGGCTGGGTAATCAGCTGCTCGACGCCGCCGATCGGAAGCCATCCGGTCACGGACGGCCACAGTTTGATGGCCGTGAACACCGCGGTGCCGATGACCAGATAATAAACGGTGAGCTTCAGCAGCAGCTTCGTCGCGCGCATTCCAACCCCCTTAGAATTGGCGCAATGGCGTCAGCCTACGCGATCAACCGCTGAGCGCAAGCCGCTCACGCATCGTGCTTGTGATGATGATGATGATGATCGTGATGATCCCCGTGACGTTCCTCTTCCCCCGTATACGGAGGAATAGGGGCCAGCACGCCGTATCGCTCCTTGCTCGGAGGATGATCCAGTTCCGGCCAGGGGATGTCCGCGAGCGGCAACTCCGTGTCCGGGACCCGGTCGAGCAGGTTGCGCAGTAACGTCAGCCGGCCGAGCGGCTGGTCGTTGAAGTCGATGAGCGTCCAGGGCGCGAAATCCGTGTGCGTCGCCGAAAGCATCAGCTCGCGCGCCTCGGTATAATCGTCGTAATGCCTGCGCGCCTCGATATCGATCGGCGACAGCTTCCATCGTTTCATCGGGTTATCGAGCCGGTTCCGGAACCGCTCTTCCTGAACTTCCTGGTCGCAGCACAGCCAGTATTTGATGAGCAATATTCCGTCGTCGACCAGGTGACGTTCGAACTCGGGTGCGGCGTTGAGGAAATCCTGCGCCTGGTCCGGCGTGCAGAAACCCATCACCCGCTCAACCCCAGCGCGGTTGTACCAGCTGCGGTCGAACAGGACGATTTCGCCCTCGGCGGGCAGATGCTCGACGTAGCGCTGGAAATACCATTGCGTGCGTTCCCGCTCGCTCGGGCTTGGGAGCGCGACGATCCGGCATTGGCGCGGATTGAGCACGCGGGCGAACATCTCGATCGATCCGCCTTTTCCGGCGGTGTCGCGGCCTTCGAAAATGACGACCATGCGCTGCTTGGTTTCGGATACCCAACGCGCCATCGCGCTGAGTTCCTTCGCCAGCGGCTTCAGGAGCTCTTCATAGTCCTTGTCGCTGAGGCTCGACTTGCCGCTCATGATGCGCCCCCTACTGACGGTGGGACTTTGATTGGAACTTGGGCGGGACGCAACAGTGGGCGGAAGTTCGTTTTCCACCGACCCTTCCCTAAACCATTGCGGATCGTCGTTTGATGGAACACACTTGCCGCTGCTCGGTGTGGGCTGGGAGCGCTTGTGGGTCTGCGCGCGAAGTTCAACCTCTTGATGCTAGCGGTCGCGATTGTCGGCGCGGGCTTGTTCATCCTCGCCGCTAATCCGCTCGTGGATGCGATCGCCCGTGAGGAAGTTCTCCAGAACTCGCGGATCATGATGGAAAGCGCAGCCGGCGCGCGGAAATACACCTCGGAGCAGATCGCGCCCATCCTCAAGCCGGCGATTGGAACGCATTTCTATCCGCAATCGGTTTCCGCTTACGCGGCCAAGCGAAACTTCGACGTGATCCACGCCAAGTTCACGGATTTCTCGTACCGCGAGGCGGCGCTCAATCCGACCAACCCGCAGGACCGGGCGACCGATTGGGAAGCCGACATCATCAACGAATTCCGCGCTCACCCCGACCAGCAGGAGATTTCCCTCGTCCGGACT
>JBKPJK010000088.1:0-2967 GCA_046730635.1 Pseudomonadota bacterium
GCTACGGATGGGGCGTTATACCCGTCGAGGCGCAGATTGGGTCCGTCGCCTTCCGGACCTCACTCTTCCCCAAGGACGGGACTTACCTGCTTCCGATCAAAGTCGCGGTGCAGAGAGCTGCGGACGTGACGGTCGGCGACAGCATCCACTTGTCGATGGTGATCAACGGCCGCCGACGGCAATCGAGTCACGAAATGTGAAGGAACGGTCGCCTTAGCCGAAACGGCCGAACCGGCGGCATGGCACAGCGCGGCGGATTATGATCCGCACAAACGAGACCCTTGCCGCCGCGATCGGCGTTGCACTGGCGATTCTGGGAATGGCTGCTTCCGCGACCGCGGAATCGGCGTCGATCGCTCATGGCCCCGAGTTTCGCGGTGGCTGGCTCTACCGGGATGTGGGCGCGGCCAATCATGGTTGAGCGAAGCCGGCTGCCGTGGCCGCCGAGCGCACGCGAAGCGGCCAACCTGAATGCGCCCGCGCGCAGCCCCTATTTGTCGTTCCTCAAACTGGGCGCGATGATTGCGCTGTTGCTGGGCGTGGCCTTTCTGGTTCATCTCGGCTGGAGCTGATCCGAGGCATTCTGGGAGGAAGAATTGAAGCCGAATATTCTCATCGCTGCTGCTGTCGCAGCTGCCGTTCCCGGAAGCGCGCAGGCCGGAGCGCCGCAGGTCGAGCAGGGGTTGCGGTTCCTCGTCGGCGAGTGGACAATCGCCGGCTTCGAAGGGCGCTACACGGACAGCTGCGCTTGGTTCGACGATCATGCGTTGGTCGTCTGCAACACGATGGACGGCCGTCGCGGCGGCAAGCCCCAGCACCATGTTGCGGCGCTCGGCTGGTCGGCCGAGCGGGGCAATTACACCTACCTCGGTTATGCGCAGGACGGGTCGAGCCGGTTCATGGACTGCTTCGCGAATGCGCTGAAGGGCCTGACCTGCCTCGACGAGCATCGCGGCAGCGACGGGGTGACCCAGCTCAGAACGCACATCTGGCCGACTGCAACCGGGCTCGGCCTGCGACAGGAAAAGTCCGTCAACGGCGGGGCGTGGAGCGACGTCGGCCAGGTTCAATATATCCCGAAGAAGTGAGACCTGCGGCCGCGCTTGAGCGAGTCACAGGTGCCGGGGGTAGTCCGCATTTCGAGACAGGGTCGGACCGGCTAGGGTGCCGTCTGTCCTGATGGAGTCGCAAATGCGCAAGCGGTCTCGGTTACTTGCCTACCTCGTTGCAGCCGGGCTCGGATCGCAACCTGCGGTCGCTCAAATGTCGGCGCCGCCGATCCCCTCGGCTCTGCCGGGCATCACGAAGATCAGCGCAGCCAACGCGGCCGGCGTGCTCAAATATTGCAACGAGAACGGGCTCGTCAGCGGCGTTAGCGTGGATGCGCTGATGGCCAGTTCCGTCACTCGGGCCGATCAGACGTCGGTCGATTATATCGTGGGATCCAGCGGCCAGATCCTGGGCGATGCCGGCAAGAACTTCTCGATCTCGCGCGCGCCCGGCTATTTGCAGTCGCAGGCCTGCGCCATGGTGCTGGAGCGCGCCAAGGCGTTCAACCCGCAGCATTGAGCCGGCGCGGCACTGGCGGGGGCAGGTCGCGTGCTGAGACCTGCCCCCGTGCCGCGCAGGGGAGTATCGGCGCAGCATAAAGTTAACACTAATCCCTAGTCTTCGACTAGAGAATAGCGGCAACGATCGTTTCGGCTTTGCGCAAGGGTGCTTCGTCGCAACATCGCAGCTTCCAGGGTCCCTCAGCGGCCCCCGAAACAATCGCCGCAGCAGCGCGTTTGCGGCTCGTAACAGAGGGACATCGTATGCGTAGTGTAACCGCTTGCGCGGCGCTTCTTGCGCTGCTTCCATTATCCGCCTGCAAGACCGCTTCATCGGCCGCCGACGGTATCAAGAGCGCCGGCTCGGCCGCGGCTTCCGCCGTTTCGAACGTGCCTTCGCTGGTGAACGTCAACCTATCCAACGTGCTCAACAATCTCGCGCTCGATCTGAAGATCGACAAGGCGAACATCCCGATCAACGCACAGATCCCGATCAACATCGCTGCCAACGTGTGCGGAGTGTCGATCAACGTGCTGTCGATCGGCGCCGGTGGCGGGAAGAGCAGCGGCTGTACGGCGAACAGCGTGTCGCCCGAGCTGAAGCAATATATTCAGGAGCAGCTCGCGGCCAACGGGTCGGTCGGAGGCGGAGCCCAGACGACGACCGGCACCACCGACGCCAGTCAGCCGCCGAGCACGACGACCCAGCCACCGGCGACGCAGCCCCCCGCGACGCAGCCGCAACCCACCACTCCACACTCCTAAGGTTTCAGGAGGTTCAAATGACCAAACGTTCAGTGATCTGGGCGACCGCAGCGATTGCCGCTCTCGGTCTCGCCGCATGCAAGACCAACGACGCGCAAGCTCCGGCTCCGGCTTCCGCGGGCGAAGTCAGCGCCGCAACGCCGGCACCCTCGACTGGCACTGGCGGCGGAACGAGCGTTCCGACGCTGGTGAGCGTGAACCTGCAGAACGTGCTCAACAACCTGTCCGTCTCGCTCAACGTCAATCGCGACAACATACCGGTGACCGCGCAGGTGCCGATCGATGTGGCTGCGAGCGTCTGCGGGGTGTCGGTCAGCGCGCTTGCCGCGTCGGCGGCGAACGGCCATGCCAGCTGCACCGCCACGACGACGTCCCCGCAGCTGACGCAGGCCGTCCAGCAGCAGATCGCCTCCGGCGGTTCCGTAACGGGGGGCCCGCAAACCATGGGCGGATCGACCACCAACAACATGATGTAAGGCCAATCGCTTGCCAGCATTTCGGCCCGTTCCCCTCCTCGAGGGGGCGGGCCGAGATCGTTTCAGGGGCCGCGGCCAACTGCCAATTCCAAGCGATAATGGAGGATCAGGGGAAATTCTGATATCCGTCGGCGCGCGAAACTTCATTGTGCTTGCCGTCTGGAGGACGCCCGATG
>JBKPJK010000089.1:0-5417 GCA_046730635.1 Pseudomonadota bacterium
ACTTGTCGACGTCGGCCGGGATGAAGAGGTTCAGCGACTGCGCCTGGTCGATGAAGGGCGTGCGGTCGGCGGCAAGCTCGAGCAGCCAGCGCTGGTCGATCTCGAAGCTGGTCTTGAACACGTCCTTTTCTTCCTGGGTGAGGAAGTCGAGGTGCTGGACCGAACCGCCATTCTCGAGGATCGAGTTCCAGACCTGCTGGCTGTCCTTGGCCTTCTCCTTGAGCATCTTCTCGAGATACGGGTTCTTGATCGAGAAGCTGCCCGACAGCGTCTTGTGCGTGTAGATGTTGGCCGGGATCGGCTCGATGCAGGCGCTAGTGCCGCCGCAGATGATCGAGATCGAGGCGGTCGGAGCGATCGCCATCTTGCAGCTGAAGCGCTCCATCACGCCCATGTCGGCGGCGTCCGGGCAGGGGCCGCGCTCCTTGGCAAGCATCATCGACGCCTGGTCGACCTGCGCGCGGATGTGCTTGAAGATCTTCATGTTCCACGACTTGGCCATGGCGCCTTCGAACGGGATGTTCCGCGCCTGCAGGAAGGAGTGGAAGCCCATGATGCCGAGGCCGACCGACCGCTCGCGCTCCGCGCTATACTTGGCGCGCGCCATCTCGTCGGGAGCGCGCGCGATATAGTCGCTGAGCACATTGTCGAGGAAGCGCATCACGTCCTCGATGAACTGCTTGTCCTTGTTCCACTCGTCCCAGGTTTCGAGGCCGAGCGAGCTCAGGCAGCAGACTGCCGTCCGGTCGGCGCCGAGATGGTCGCGGCCGGTGGGCAGGGTGATTTCCGAGCAGAGGTTGGAGGTGGTGACCTTGAGGCCGAGGTCGCGGTGATGCTTCGGCATCGCCTTGTTCACCGCGTCGATGAAGATGATGTACGGCTCGCCGGTCGCGAGGCGGGTTTCGACGAGCTTCTGGAACAGCGAGCGCGCGTCGACCTTGCCGCGGACGGATCCGTCCTTGGGGGACTTGAGCTCGAACTCGGCGCCTTCGCGGACGGCCTGCATGAACTCGTCGGTGACGAGAACGCCGTGGTGGAGGTTGAGCGCCTTGCGGTTGAAGTCGCCGCTCGGCTTGCGGATCTCGAGGAACTCCTCGATCTCGGGGTGCGAGATGTCGAGGTAGCAGGCGGCCGAGCCGCGGCGGAGCGAACCCTGGCTGATCGCCAGAGTCAGGCTGTCCATCACTCGCACGAACGGGATGATCCCGCTGGTCTTGCCGTTGAGGCCGACGGGCTCGCCGATGCCGCGGACGCTGCCCCAATAGGTGCCGATGCCGCCGCCCTTCGACGCCAGCCAGACATTCTCGTTCCAGGTGCCGACGATCCCGTCGAGGCTGTCCGAGACGCTGTTGAGATAGCAGCTGATCGGAAGGCCGCGGCCGGTGCCGCCGTTCGACAGGACGGGCGTGGCCGGCATGAACCACAGCCGGGAGATATAGTCGTACACGCGCTGCGCATGCTCGGCGTCGTCGGCATAGGCGGCGGCGACGCGGGCGAAGAGATCCTGATAGCTCTCGCCCGGTAACAGGTAGCGGTCGCGAAGAGTCTCCTTGCCGAACTCGGTCAGAAGCTCGTCGCGCTTCGCGTCGGTCTTGACGTCGAAGCGTGGTGCATGAACCGATTTCGTCCCCGAAGCGGTGGTCGAAACGTCGTCGCTCGGTACTTCTGAGCTGCTCGAAAAATCCATCGCGCTTCCCCGTGCTTCAACGGCCTCATCGGCCGTTCGTTCTCGCATTGTTCGACTCGGAGCCATGCCTGACATCCTAGCCTTTCTCGGCGCAGTCCGGGGCTTTTTCACCTCCGTCCCCTGTGGAAACCGGGGACGAACGTGCCCGTCACCGGAATATAGGTATTCCGGCGCCAAACACTAGGTGTTGAGAGCTCCCCCTCTCGCGCTACTATCTATTGTGCCTCAACCGGTTCAGGATGCAAGCGGGCAAATTAGGGTTAATGCAATTTTTCCTGTGGATTGGCCGCATCGCAACACAAGGTGTCCGGGAGGAATCGGTTGTTGTTTTCGGTTCATGCATCCGGTTGAGCACACAGATCGTTCTTCAAGAGAACTCACCGGCAATCTCCGCGTGAGAACAAGGAAATAGTCGATGAAGAACTTCACCAGATACCTCGCGGGTGCGGCGGCGATTGGCGGACTGTCTGCTCCGCTCGCCGCGCAAAATGCTTACCCCTACGGCTACCAGCAGCCGGCTTACCCGCAACAGACCTATCCGGGTTACGGCCAACAGAGCTACGGCTACAACCAAGGCTATGCGCAAAACCCGGTTGGCCAGATCGTCGATCAGCTGCTCGGCAATCGCTAC
Source organism: Pseudomonadota bacterium (assembly GCA_046730635.1). Lineage (GTDB taxonomy): Bacteria > Pseudomonadota > Alphaproteobacteria > Sphingomonadales > Sphingomonadaceae > Sphingomicrobium. Next base: position 2,319 of record JBKPJK010000089.1, read on the forward strand.
AATGTGACCGACCGTCAGGCGATTTCGCAATGCGCCTCGGCAGCAATGGCTCAGGCGGCCGGTCAGTACGGAAGCAGCTACAACGCCTACGGCCAAGGCTACAATGACCATCGCCGGGCGGGCGCAATGCGGGTCACAGCGATTACCGATGTTCAACGCCGCTCGAACGGGCTGCGCGTGTCCGGAATGATGAGTTCGGGTCACAACTATAGCGACCATTACGGCTATCAGAACCGCACCTACGCCGCGAGCGACGTCAGCTTCCGCTGCAACGTCGATTATCGGGGCCAAGTCACGAACATCCGGATCGGCCACAACAACGGCTATCGCGGCTAGTCGGCAGATACCTCGAAGAAGCGGCCCGGCTCAGTTCCGGGCCGCTTTGTTTTTGCGCCGCCTGCTTTCCTCCGCTTCCGGACGGTGGAACGTATGAGATCGCTGGCGTGTTTATGACGGGAGCGTAATCCTTCGAGGCCGCAGATGCATCAGCCGTATATCATTGAGCGAGCGTTCGAGCTCGCTCAGCAATCAACGACGATCGAGGAGATCAGGAACGCGCTCCGGCGAGAAGGCTATTCCCATGTGGATGCGCACTTGGCCGGACCGACGATCAAGGCCGATTTGAAGAAGCGCCTGATGTCACCCTCAGTCGTATAGGAGCGCAGCGATGGCGAAGGGCCAACAAAGATCGAACAAGGAAGCCCGAAAGCCGAAGAAGGCGAAGGTGAAGACCATCGCCGCCAACCACTCTCAGAAGGGTGGCCAGCGCGGCCTTGAGAACTTGAAGAACGGTTAGTCGCCAGGATCTCTCCGGCACAGTCGGAACACGTCGCAGACAATTGGGTTTGGTCTACGACGCGGCAAAACGCCCCATGTTAGTCGCGCGCAGATTGGGGGCGGATCACTGTGGAAGTGGGCCGCCCCTTCTTGCTGGTCGGACCCCTCTCCGATGCGCGGCAGTCGCGCTCGCGCCAAACCTCCCTATCGGCCTCATCGATGGCCTGGAGCAGCTGGCTAAAGCAGGGGGTCTCTTCGACGGGCCAAAGCCTATCAAAGGTCGGGCCAAGCAGCTGCACATCGCGCTTGGTAAGCAAGCCCACGGCTACGATACGGTCATCACTCACGAACAACTCCCAATCGCGTCGCTCATGCGGAACGTCTGTAAGGACACTGCTGTGCCGAGCGTTTCGCAGCCGGAATCGATGCAGGGCGTGACGGCCAAGGCGGACTCGCCGAGGTGCGGTGAGCGAGCGGATCTTCGCCTCGCGCTCGCGCAAGCGGACGGAGACGAGCCTTGCATCCGCTCGAAATCATCGCAAAAAGTCTGAGTTATTCTGTCGATCGGGAGGGGCGCATGAGGAGAATTTTGGGTGCAGCAATATTCGCGATGGCCTTGAGCCCCTCACTGTCGGCCGAGACCATGCAGCCGCAGCAACCCACGGCAACTCCGATTGCCGAAGACTTCCGGCCCTCGTCGCTCAACCAGCCCGGTCAAGAATATCCTCAGGTCAATTCGCAAGGCTATGCGCGTTTCCGGATCGTCGCACCGCAGGCGCAGGACGTGCACGTGACCCTCGGCCTCGGCGGAGGGGGCGGCACCACTTTGACCAAGGGTCCCGACGGGGCATGGACCGGGACCACCGAAGGCCCGCTCGACGAGGGATTCCATTATTATCACCTGATGGTCGATGGCGGCACTTTGAACGACCCGGGCACGCTCAACTTCTACGGCTCGACGCGCTGGGAAAGCGGGATCGAAATTCCTGCCCACGATCAGGATTTCTACGCGCTGAAAGCCGTGCCCCACGGCAACGTCCAGCAGATCCTATTCCACAGCCCCAGCACGGGAGAGGAACGCCGCGCCTTCGTTTACACGCCGCCCGGTTATGAGAACACGCCGGCGAAGCATTACCCGGTTCTCTACCTGCAGCACGGATGGGGCGAGGACGAGACCGCCTGGTTCAACCAGGGCCGAGCCAATCTCATCATGGACAATCTGATCGCTGCCAAACAGGTGCAGCCGTTCATCATCGTCACCACCTACGGCATGACCAACGTCATCCACCCGGGGCAACCCGGCGGGCTTGCGGCGTTCAAAATCCAGCCGTTCGAGACGGTGCTGATCGATGAGCTGCTTCCTTATGTCGACAGCCATTTCCGCACCCTCGCCGATGCGAAGCACCGGGCGATGGCCGGCTTGTCGATGGGTGGATTTGAAACCAAGCTGATCGCGCCCAAGCACCTCGACAAGTTCCGCTACATTGCACTCCTCAGCGGCGGCACATTCTCGCCCGAGGAAGTTGCGAAGGTCCCCGACTTCAAGGCGAAGGCGAAGCTGGTTTTCGTCAGCTTCGGGAGCCGTGAGCTGGACAACGGAAAAACGCGGGGGTTCCCAGGCGTTCCGCCCAGCGATCCGGCTCAGGATGTGGAGCGCCTGAAAAAGGACGGCATCAACGCTGTTTTCTATGTTTCCCCAAACACCGCGCATGAGTTCCTGAGCTGGCGACGAAGCCTGCGCGAGCTGGCGCCCTTGCTGTTCCGAGACTGACAAGCCCGGAGCGGAATTGGCGTTCGCCAAAGTCGCTCCCATTGGCCTCCCGAAGCGGCGCCTTCCGTGCGGCTAATGGCAGCTTTCGCACCCAACAGACGCTCGCGATTGACTGGCTGGGCTAGAGCCGCGGCAACCGGAAACTGTCCGCCGCTCGGGAGCCGCAGTTCGGCGCGCGCCTCGCAACATCCGCTCCTCCGCATCGTTCCCTAGGTAATTGCCGCGATCTGCGCGGCCCAAATGAAGGAAGTGTACATGCGTAAACTGCTCATGGGCTCGGCCGCCGTCGCCGCTGCTATCGTCGGAACGCCGGCAGCCGCCCAGATCTACATCGGCGTGGGCCACTCGCCTTACTCCTACGGCTACTCGGGCTATTCGCCATACTCCTACGGCTACTCGCCTTACAGCTACGGCTACAGCTACAGCCCTTACAGCTACGGCTATTCCTACCCGGCCTACAACTATGGCTATTCGAACTACGGCTATTCCTATCCCAGCCGCCATTATCGATCGTCGTACAATAATTGCCTACGGCGGCATCACCGCAATGG
>JBKPJK010000090.1:0-1743 GCA_046730635.1 Pseudomonadota bacterium
CGCAGAGCGCGTCTTTGCCGATCCGATCGGCGCAATGGCGAATCACGAAATGTCCGAGAAAAATTGAAGGCCCGCTGGGATTTGGGGAGGGTGAGCGGGCCTTCAGGGGAACGTGCATTGAATAGCTTTATCCACAGGCCGTCATAAGCTGCTGAGAATCCCTAGGTAGCTCTGGCAGCGGGTTTTCCTCGGCAGTCGCGGCTGTCGGCGAGCCTGACGGGGCTGCGGTCACCGAATGAATCGCACCGTAACCAAGCCCGTTTAGGGCCGAGTTAATCAATCTCGTTCATCCTCGTCGGCCGGTGAACCTGATGAAGGCTGAGTGGACGTCGCCCTCATCTAAATTGGTACGGCCGCGAGGATGCGCTCGCGAAGCAGCGCGGCCGAACGTTGCAGGGGCGGACAGGATGAAGTTCGAGGGCAGGTTTGAGGGGCGCGAGATTGCACCTCGCGATGCACGTGTCGACGTGCGGTACGACGCGCAGGTCCGCTTCGGCGACGGAGCCGTCGACGCGATGATCCTCAACGTTTCGAATAAAGGCTTTCGCCTGCATGCAGCGGAGGAACTGGAGCCGGGCACGAACGTGATGCTGCAGGTCGAGCAGTTGGAGCCGGTACGCGGGCAGATCCGCTGGACCTGCGGTCAGGAATCGGGCGGCGTCTTTCTCGAGGCCATCGCCCTTTAAACCCGCAAGGCTGCGGCAGCCTCCGCCTCGCGCTTCAAATTGCGGGCGAGCTGGGACATTCCGTTGAGATACTGCGGTGGAATGTGGATGTCGCGATAGTCGAGCGCTGCGGCTGCCCTCAGGGTCCAGAATGGGTCGATGAGGTGCGGGCGCGCGAGCGCGACGAGGTCCGCGCGGCCGGCCGCCAGGATCGAATTGGCGTGGTCGGGTTCGTAGATGTTGCCGACCGCCATCGTCGCCAGTCGACCCTCGTTCCGGATCTTGTCGCTGAACGGCGTCTGGAACATGCGGCCATAGGTCGGCTGCGCATCGGCCCACGTTTGCCCCGCGGAGACGTCGATGAGGTCCGCGCCTTCCTGCGCGAAAGCCTCGCCGATCGCGACCGAGTCGTCTGGCGTGATGCCGTTGTCGCCGGCCCAGTCGGTGGCGGAAATGCGCACCGACATCGGTCTGTCGCCCGGCCACACCGCGCGCATCGCGGCGAACACTTCAAGCGGATAGCGCAGGCGATTTTCGAGCGAGCCGCCATATTCGTCGGTGCGTCTGTTCTGGAGCGGCGTGAGGAAGCTCGAAAGCAGGTAGCCGTGCGCCGCGTGCAGCTCGACCATGTCGAAACCGCATTCGATTCCCATGCGTACCGCTACGACGAACTGGTTGCGCACTTCATCCATGTCTGCGCGCGTCATCGGGCGCGGCGTCTGATTTGCCGGCGACCAAGGCACATTGCTTGCCGACATGACGGGCCAGTTGCCGTCGTCGAGCGGAACGTCGTTTCCTTCCCAGCCGAGCTTGGTCGATCCCTTGCCGCCCGAATGCCCAAGCTGGAGGCAGATCTTTGCCTTCGAATTGGTGTGGACGAAATCGACGATGCGCTTCCACGCGGCGACATGCTCGTCTTTCCACATGCCAGTGCAGCCCGGGCTGATCCGTCCTTCGGGAGACACGCAGGTCATCTCGGTGAAGACGAGGCCCGCGCCGCCCATCGCGCGTTCGCCATAATGCACGAAGTGGAAGTCGTTCGGAGTTCCATCGACAGCGGAGTACATCGCCATCGGCG
>JBKPJK010000091.1:0-1398 GCA_046730635.1 Pseudomonadota bacterium
GCTATATGAACGCAGCCTCCGTCCGCCTCGACGGCGGCATCCGGATGGCGCCGCGTTGAGCATCGATCACGGCGAGCTCGTCGATGCGCTCGCCGAGGCCGCCAAGGAAGCAGGCGAGGCAATCCTCACCGTCGTCCGTCGCGGTTTCGAGGTGGAAGCCAAGCGCGACAGCTCGCCGGTCACGGAAGCGGACCGGGCGGCCGAGCTCGTCATCCTCGCCGCCCTGGCGCGCTTAGCGCCCGGAGTGCCGGTCATAGCGGAGGAGGAGGTCGCGGCGGGGCGCATACCAGCGCACGATGACACCTACTTCCTTGTCGATCCGCTCGACGGTACCAAGGAGTTCGTTCGCGGCGGCGACGATTATACGGTCAACATCGGTCTGATCGAGCACGGCGTCCCAACGCTCGGAGTGGTTTTCGGTCCGGCGACCGGCGTGCTTCACGCTGGATGCGTTGGTGATGGGGCCTGGGCGGACGATGGCCAGGGCCGCCGGGCCATCCGGACACGCCCCCGTGGGCACGAGGTCACGGCCGTGGCCTCGAAATCCCACCTCAACCAGGCGACGATCGATTACCTTGAAGCCGCGGTGGGAACCTGCGGCTACATATCGATCGGTTCGTCACTCAAATTCTGCATCGTCGCCGAGGGCCGCGCGGACATCTACCCGCGTGCTTCACCGACGAGCGAATGGGACACGGCTGCAGGCCACGCCATCCTGTTGGCCGCGGGCGGCGTCGTGGACGGCCCGGACGGAGGCCCGCTGCGCTATGGAAAACGCGCCTTCCTCAATCGCGCATTCGTCGCCACCAGCGGATGGAAAGCGCCGGCACTGGGACCGTTCCTCGAACCCTTTTCCGGCGGGGGCGATTTGCCGGTCGGCCTTTAACCGACGTCCCGGCTCGAACGGTTCCAGATCCACCTATCGGTCCGTTCTGGATCAAGTTCCTGGGTGGCAGGGCGTCCGAGCCGGAGCAATCGAACTTCCTCCCGCGCCGCCCCAATTCGTGCGCCGGCGTCCAACGTGTCTGCATTGCAAAGACCAGCCTCTATCAGGCGATCGAGTAACCTTTGGGCCTCGGCCAAGCCGTTAGAGAGCTCTGCGAGCCATCGCATTCTTTCCGCAATGCCGGTCGGTAGTCGAACCAAATTACACCCCCAAGGCCAAGTGTCGTATCATTTAACAGAAATTTAACAGCCGTCGGTCCGGTCTGGAGCCAAAATCGTCTAACTCTTGTCCAGAATGCGCGTTATTGCCGTCACGCTCGGCCCTGATTGTTCACGATGGGTATCACCCGATGGATGCGTATTCGACCGGCCGAGCCGACATGGATTATTCCGATCACCCGCCGGTGATCATCGTGGCGAGCAGCAGCGCAGCTCTTGTGCGGGCTCGTACCT
>JBKPJK010000092.1:0-11676 GCA_046730635.1 Pseudomonadota bacterium
GCCTGGTGCTGCTGCTCGATCATCGCCTCGCGGTCTTCGATCTTGCGGCCGATGGCCTTCTCGAGCGCGTCGAGGTTGAATCCCGCCTGGACCTTCAGCCCGCCGTCGAGGAAGGCGCCGATCTCGAAGAACTCGTCGACCGCCTTGTCGATCTGCTCCTCGGTGCGGCCTTCGCCGAGCGCGTCGACGATCAAGGTGTCGAGCTTGGCGTGCTGGGCTTCCTCCATCCAATGGTTCTTGAGCAGGCTCTTGAACAAGGGATCGAGGTCGCCGTCGTCACGGATCGAGCCGAGGTAATGCTGCTGGCTCATCCACTCGATCATCAGGATGACGAGGCCGACGGCGAGCGGATCGTGACGCAGGATTTCCGCGCCGATCTCCTTCGACGGGCCGATCATCTGGCATTCGACCGGGAAACCGCGGACGAACGCTGCGTGGAAGCGCTTGAACAGATGGATGTGCTTGGCTTCCTCGCCCGCGAAATTCAGCAGCGCGCGGATGCGCCAGTCGTCACCCAGCAGATAGGGGCGCGCATGATCCATCAGGAACGGGAGGATGAACTCCTCCACGACGCCGAAGATGGTCAGGTACTGGTGCGCGCTGATGTGGTTGAGGACGCGCTGCTCGAGCGGGTTCAGGCTATCGAGCGCGGCCGTGCGGGCCAGGCTTTCCGGCATGAATTGTCGCGAGAAATCCAGTTCCTGGTCCTCGCGCAGGACGTCGTCGAGCTTCCACTGAGCGCGGAGCGACGAAGCGAGCGTCGCCTCGTAGTCGAAGTTGTGGTACATTCCCTTTTTCCTTTTGTGCTTAGTGCTGCAAGAAGAACGGAAGCAACGCCGTCGCCAGCGCCGTAGTGCTCGACAACATGGTAAAGAACACGATCGCTGCGTTGCTGGATCGAAGTGCTTTTTCTTTGCTGCTCACTTGAATGACCCCTTCTTTTTCTCAAGACGAGCTCATCCGTCTCCGGAAGTTTACTCTTCCGGCTCTTTGAATCGCCGTCTCGAATTGGTGGTCATCATCTAGGTGATCATCGCGTTTGCCAAAATGATTGTGCTGCCGGATAATTTGACCGAAACGCCGGATTGCCCTGGTGATGGGGGCCCAATTGGACGTTCTCGACGAGATCCTGGGATCGCTTCGCCTGACCGGCGGAGTCGTGATCGACGGCGCCTTCAGTGGCGACTTCTGCGTGCTCGCGCAGTTCACGCCGCACCACTTCGCGCCGTTCTTCGCCGTGCCCGAGACTTTGATCAGCTATCACTATGTCCGATCCGGCCACATGGTGGTCGAAGTCGAAGGCATGCCGCCGCAGACGATCGATGCCGGGACGATCGCCATCCTGCCGCGCAACGACCCGCACACGCTGGCGAGCAGGAGCGGCCTTCCGCCGGCCGACGCCAGCGATGTGCTCTGGGTCACCGAGGAGGGCGTCCATCATGTCTCGACCGGGACAGACGGGCCTAAGAACGAAATCTGGTGCGGGTTCCTGGGCGCAGCGAAGAGCAACGCGCACCCATTGCTCGATGCGCTGCCGCCCCTCCTGACGCTCGACGTCACGGGCGGCGAGGCGCAGTGGCTCGAAAGCTCGCTGCGATTCCTGGCCGAGCAGAACCCGGGCCCGGAGACGGTGGCGAAACTCGCCGAGCTGTTCCTCGCCCAGGCGATCCGCGAATATGTGGACAAGCTGCCGCCGAGCTCGAAGGGATGGTTGAGCGGCCTTGCCGATCCGGCGGTGTCGAAGGCGCTGTCGATCATCCACACCCGGTACGCCGAGGATCTCGACGTCGAAGGACTTGCTCGCGAGGCGGGCGTTTCGCGCACGGTGCTGGGGGAGCGCTTCACCGAGCTGCTGGGCGAGCCGCCGATGCGTTACTGCGCGGGCTGGCGGATGCGGGTGGCAGCGAACATGCTGCGCGATGGCAAGCAGAATACCGCCAACATCGCTTATTCGGTCGGCTTCAATAGCGAGGCGGCGTTCAACCGAGCGTTCAAGCGCGAGTTCGGCGAGCCGCCCGCCACCTGGCGTCGCCGGATTGAGGCCGAGGAACAGGCGCGCGCAAAGGTCATGGCGGCGCATGACGTCCCGCCCCAGGAAGTCCGGTATTGCACCGCAAGCGACGGGACGCGGCTGGCTTTCTCGGTGATGGGCGAGGGGCCGCCGCTGGTGAAGACGGCCAACTGGCTCAATCATATCGAATATGACTGGGAAAGCCCGCTGTGGAAGCACTGGCTGGCGGAGTTCACGCGAGGGCGGTCGCTGATCCGCTACGACGAGCGCGGCAATGGCTTGTCCGATTGGGACACGCCCGACCTTTCGTTCGATGCATTCGTGAACGACCTCGAATGCGTGGCCAATTGCCTGGAGCTCGAGCAGTTCGACCTGTTTGCAATCAGCCAGGGCGCTGCCGTGGCCGTCGCCTATGCGGTGCGGCACCCGGAGCGCGTCCGGCACCTGGTCATCCTCAATGGCTATGCCGCCGGCTGGGCCGCGCGCTCCGACCCGCTCGAGGTCGCGCGGCGCGAGGCGATGCTCACGCTGACCGAGCTCGGCTGGGGAGCGGACAATCCCACCTATCGGCAGCTGTTCACGAACACCTACATTCCCGAGGCTTCGCCCAAGCAGATGGGCTGGTTCAACGAGATGCAGCGCCGGTCTGCTTCTCCGGAGAATGCGGTCAGGCTCCAGCGGGTGCTGTCGAAGATCGACGTGCGCGAGCTCCTGCCACAGGTGACTACACCGACCTTGATCTTCCATTCGCGCGAGGATCAGGCAGTGCCCTTCTCCCAAGGCGAAGAGCTTGCGGGCGGGATTCCGGGCGCCCGGTTCGTGCCGCTGGAAAGCCGTAACCACATCCTGATCGAGAGCGAACCCGCCTGGCCGATGTTCGCAGAGATCAGCCGCGAGTTCCTGGACATGGATGCCGACATGCTGCCGGCGGTTCCGGTCCGGGTGCCGAAGCCCGAACCGGCCGAGGTCCGTGGCGACTGCTCAGGCCCGGACGGGGCGCGGATCGCCTATGCCGTGTCGGGCGACGGCTTCCCCATGGTCAAGGCGCAGAACTGGATGACGCACCTTGGCCACGACTGGACGAGCCCCGTTTACGGTCATTGGTATCGCGAGTGCGTTCGCGATCATCGCCTGGTTCGAAGCGACATGCGCGGGTTCGGAAGATCGGAATGGGAGCCGCCCATCTTCGACTTCGAACATCTCGTTGGAGACCTCGAGGCGGTCGTCGACGCGGCGGGCTTGGAGCAATGCGACCTATTGGGGATTTCCCACGGTGCGGCCATCGCGATCGCTTATGCGGCGCGCCATCCGGAGCGCGTTCGGAACCTCGTGCTCGTCAACAGTTTCGCCGCAGGGTGGCGCGTGCGCGCTGACCCGGAGGAGATCGCCTGGCGCGAGTCCCTGCTGGAGATGAACCGCCGCCAGCCGAGCTTCCGTCGAAGCCTGCTCGGCGAGATGTTCATCACGCTCTATTTTCCTTCGGCGGACCAGCCGCTGATCGATTGGCACAATGAGCATTTCAACACCCTTGGGCCCGTGCCGAGCATGCAGAAGATCATCGATGTCGCCTCGTGGATCGACGTCCGGGACGAGCTGGCGAAGGTGAAGGCGCGAACGCTGGTCGTCCACGCAGACAAGGACGGCAACGCGCCGGTCGAGGCGGGCCGCCAGGTCGCGCAAGGGATCAAGGGCGCGCGCTTCGTCGAGATCGAAAGCGCCAATCACGTCCTCCTCGGCGACGAACCCGCGTGGCCCGCGTTCACGCGTGAGCTTCGGGCATTCCTCAACACCGTTGATCTCCCCCCGAGGGCGAAGCCGCAGAGGCTCAGCGAGCGGAGCGACGACCCGCGACCCGAGCAGCTTATCGTGTCCGCAACGCCGACCGCGGTTGCGTGGATCAGCCGGCACATCGGCGGACTGGTCGAGCGGCATCCCGACCTTTCGGTCGACCTCGACTCCGATCCGCGTCCGATCAGCTTCGACCGGGACGATTTCGATTGCGTCATTCGCGCTTGTCCGAGCGCGCCCGCGGGGCTCGCGGCCGAGAAGCTGTTCGACGTGAACTTCACGCCGATGTGCAGCCCGCAGTTCCTGGCGAGTCACCCGGAGCTGAAAGAACCGGCCGTTCTGCGGCGGGTGCCGCGGCTTTCACCGACCGAGCCGTGGTGGACTCAGTGGTGGAGGCACTTCCGAATCGACGTGCCGTCCGGCGCGAGGGGTGGAGTGGATCTCGCGGCGCAGGCGCTCGACGGCTCCGCGGCAATGAGCGGGCAGGGGGTTGCGCTCCTGACGCCGCTATTCTGGGGCGATGAGATCCAGGACGGGCGCCTGGTCTGCCCATTCCCTGAGGTGCTCGACACAAACAGCGCCTACTGGCTCGTCTATCCGGAAGCGCGGAAGGACTGGCCTAAGATCGGCCGCTTCTCTGACTGGCTTCACGCGCTCTGCCAAAGGTCGATAGCCGCCCTGGGGCAGCCATCGATTACCATACAGCAGACGGTCGCCTAGCGGACGCGCGGGCCGCCGAACGGAAGCGGAGGCGGGGGACGGCGGTCGCGGCGCGGAAGCTGGGCCTGATAGGCGACACCGCAATGGGCGACGCAATACGGGAATCCGGGGTTCGCCGGCTCACCGCAGAAGTGAAAGTCGGGCTCGCCCGGATGACCCATGGGCCATTTGCAGATGCGGTCGTTGAGGTCGAGCAGGCTCGTCTTGTCGGCGACTTCCGGGCTCGGCTTTGCGGGAACGAGGCGGCGGGGCGGAGCCGGTGGAATCGGCGCCTGCTGATCCCCGGGCCCCTGCCGAACGAAGCCGCCGGGGCCGATCGAGCGATACTGCAGCTCCTGCGGCGTCAGGCGCTGGGGAGCAGCCGGTTGCGGGCTAGCAGGCGCGGCGGATGCGGCGGGTGGGGCCGGCTTCGGCGCCTCGGCCTTTGGCGCAGCGGGCTTTGGAGGAGCGGCGGGTGCTGCCGCTCGCTTGACCTCTTTTTCGTCCCCCGGTTTGACCGGAGAAGGACGCTGCTCGAGCCCGAGACGGTGCGCCTTGCCGATCACCGCGTTGCGGCTGACCCCGCCGAGCTCGTCGGCGATCTGGCTGGCGGTGGCGCCTTGCGCCCACATCTTTTTCAAACGCTCGATGCGCTCGTCGGTCCAGGACATCTAACTTCAGCTCCGCTTCTCTTGCCGGTGACGCGTACCGAGGATAGGCGCGTCACCCGTGAACGATCGATCTCCCAATCTCCAAGCCGCAGCGTGGGTGCAGCGAACACCGGGTGACCCGGTGCTCAAGGGCGTCAATTGGGGAGGCCTCAAGACCCTGTATATCAAGGAGGTACGGCGTTTCTTCAAGGTCCAGATGCAGACCGTCTGGGCTCCGGCGGTCACGACCTTGCTCTATCTTGCGATTTTCACCGTCGCGCTGGGCCGCGGCGGGCGGACCGTCATGGTGGCGCCATCCATAGAGGTGCCCTTCGCCGACTTCATCGGCCCTGGCTTGATTGTCATGGCGATGATGCAGAACGCCTTTGCCAATTCGAGCTTTTCGCTGCTGGTCGGCAAGATCCAGGGGAATATCGTCGATTATCTCATGCCGCCGTTGTCGACGGGCGAATTGATCGCGGGACTGATTGGCGCCGCGGTCACTCGCGCTTTCCTGGTCGGCTTCGCCGTCTGGCTCGCGATGCTGCTGTGGCCCGGCGTTTCCGTCGCGGTTCGAAGGCCGGAGCTCGTTTTGTGGTTCGGGCTGATGGGTGCGCTGCTGCTGTCGTTCCTCGGGCTGCTGACGTCCCTATGGGCGGACAAATTCGATCATGCCGCGGCGGTGACCAATTTCGTCGTGACTCCGCTCTCGCTGCTTTCGGGTACCTTCTATTCGGTTCACCAGCTTGCACCGGCTTTCCAGAAGGTGAGCCATGCCAATCCCTTCTTCTATGTGATCTCGGGATTTCGGGCGGGCTTTCTCGGGGTCAGCGATTCGCCGTTGTGGATCGGCGGAATTGGCCTCCTCGTCCTGAATTTCCTGTTCTGGGCGATCTGCTATGCGGCCCTCAAAAGCGGCTGGAAGATCAAGAATTGAGCTTTTGCAAGCACTTAGCGAATTAACTTGTTTGAACGGCCGATAACGAGCGCGTTCAGACCTAAAGCAAGTGAATTAGCGCACAACATTCGCATCAACCGCTCGAAGGGAGAGCTCAGATGCGTAAAGTTGTTCTTGGTCTTGTCGCTGTTGCGAGCGGCCTCGCGATCGCGACACCTGCTTCCGCTCAATATTATCCGCGGCCGTACGGCCAGGCTTACGTTCCGGCCGACTATGGCCAGGTTCGCGCGCTTCAGGCGCGGGTCGACGCCGTCGAGCGGCAGATCCGCCTGCTCGACCGTCGCAACGTCGTCCGCGACGATCGCGCAGACCGTTTTCGTGAGGATGCCAATCAGATCGAGCGACGGCTGCACAAGGCAGCCCGCAACGGCCTGAATCCGTATGAGGCGAACGAGATCAGCGCGCGCATCGCTCGGCTCGAGCAGCGTGTGCAATATGCCGCGGCGAACAATTACGGCCGGTACCGGCGTTACTGACGACTGGTCGCGTGAGGAAGGCGCTGCGGAGCGATCCGGGCGCCTTCTTTCAATGGCGCATCGTCTTCGGGAACCAGGATGTTGAACGGCGAATAACGAGGCATTCAGGGCCCGACCAATCGAAGGGCCGCACGACGTCCTCTGAATTGCTCGAAGGAGAGCTTTAATGCGTAAGTTTGTTCTTGGTGCTCTTGCCGCCGGCGCAGGTATCGCCGTCGCGACGCCTGCAGTCGCTCAATATTATCAGCCCTATGGCTATGGCCGCAGCGGCTACGGCTATAACGGCTCTGGCTACAATAACGCCTGGGCTCAGACGAGCGGCCTCGAGAGGCGGCTCCAGAACGTGATGCGCTCGCTCGACGGGGTCCGTCCGGACCGCGCTCAGCAGATCCGGGCGGAGGCCTACAATATCGATCGCCAACTCCGTTATTCGATGCGCAACGGCCTCAGCCCCTATGAGGCGCATGCGATCGACGTTCGCATCGGTAGGCTCGAGCAGAGGCTGCAATATGCCTCCGGCTACGGCCGCGGTCGCTACGGTTACAGCGGCTATAACGGCTATAACGGCTATAACGGCTATAACAGCTATAACGGTGAGTACGGCCACCGCGATCGCGACCGCGAGGACCGGTGGGAAGACGACCGGGATCACGATCGCGACGACTGATCATCGGCCGCACTGAATGGAAGGCGCTCGGAGATTCCGGGCGCCTTTCTCTTGTCGAGCGCTGGGCTTTGCCCTTTCGAGTGCCGCTGGCTATAGGCGCCGGCATCTCGAAACCGCTGCTTCAGGAGCCCTACTTCCATGGCCATCACGCCGCTCATGCCCGTTTATCCGCGCTCGCCAGTTCGGCCCGTGCGGGGCGAGGGTGTCTATCTCTACGGTGAGCAGGGCGAACGTTACCTGGACTTTGCAGCGGGCATTGCGGTCAACATTCTCGGCCACGGCCACCCGCACCTGACGAAGGCGATTCAGGATCAGGCGGCGACGCTGATGCACGTGTCGAACCTTTACGGATCGCCGCAGGGCGAGGCCTTCTCGCAGCGCCTGATCGACCTGACCTTCGCCGACACGGTGTTCTTCACCAACTCCGGCGTCGAGGCGATCGAATGCGCGATCAAGACGGCGCGTCGCTACCACTACGCCAAGGGCAATGCGCACAAGCACGACCTGATCACTTTCTCCAACGCCTTCCACGGCCGATCGATGGGCGCGATCAGTGCGACCGACCAGGCGAAGATGATCGACGGCTTTGCCCCCCTGCTGCCGGGCTTCAAGGTCGTCGAATTCGACAATCTCGACGCGGCGCTTGGAGCGATCGATGAGAATACGGCGGGCTTCCTTCTCGAACCCATTCAGGGTGAGGGCGGAATCCGGCCTGCGAGGCGGGAATTCCTCGCCGCCTTGCGTGCCGCCTGCGATGAGCGCGACCTCATGCTCGTCTTCGACGAAGTGCAGTGCGGCGTCGCGCGGACCGGCCGGCTTTTTGCCTACGAGCATTATGGCGTGGTCCCCGACATCATGGCCTCGGCCAAGGGGATCGGCGGCGGTTTCCCGATGGGGGCTTGCCTCGCGACCGAAAAGGCTGCGGCCGGGATGGTCATCGGCACCCATGGATCGACCTATGGTGGCAATCCACTCGCGATGGCCGCGGGACAAGCGGTGTTCGATATCGTGGCGAACGAGGAGTTCCTCGCCAGCGTCCGCCAGAAGGGCGAGCGGCTGCGGGCAGCTCTGGAGCAGATGATTCCCAACCATGATCACCTGTTCGAAAGCGTTCGCGGCGCGGGCCTGATGCTCGGCGTTCGCATGAAGACGGACAGCCGGGCGTTCGTGAACTACCTGCGCACCAAGGGCATCTTGACGGTCAGCGCCGGCGACAATGTGATGCGCGTGCTCCCCCCGCTGACGATCGAGGAAGAGCATATCCGCGAGTTCGTCGATGGGCTGTCTGCCGCCGCGTCCGAATATGAGGTTCCGGCCGCCGCAGCCTAGGTGGTTGAGGGGGCGCAGGCCGCTCACTATTTAGTTCCCATGCCGAAAACAGAGCTCAATACCGACGTCGCGCTCGGCGTGGCGATCCCGTCCCGCAACGCGCGCGGACGCATCGCGCGGCTTGGCCCGGTGGTCGATTCGATCCTCGAAAGCCACGAATATCCGCCCGTGCTCGAGAAGCTCCTCGCTGAGGCGCTCACGCTGACGGCCTTGCTGGGCTCATTGCTCAAGGAGCCGCAGGGCCAACTGACGCTTCAGGCGCAGACGGAGGGCGGGATCATAGATCTGATGGTTTGCGATTATCTTGGCGGGGAACTGCGCGGCTATGTGCGCCACGACAAGGATCGCCTTCCCGGCGCGAGCGAGGATCCGACCCTGCAGGAGCTGTTCGGCAAAGGGTATCTCGCCATCACCTTCGACCAGCCGGTAGCCAACGAGCGCTACCAGGGCATCGTGCCGCTCGAGGGCAAGAACCTCGCCGAAGCGGCGCAAAGCTATTTCGCCCAATCCGAGCAGATCCCGAGCCTCGTGCGACTCGCCGCCGAGAAACGCGATGGGCATTGGTCCGCAGGCGGCCTGCTGCTCCAACATTTGCCCGAAGGCGAGGAGGGGCGCGAGCGGCTGCACACGCGGCTCGACCATCCCGACTGGCCGCACGTCGCGATCCTGGGTGGCTCGGTCAAAGCGGAAGAGCTCACCGATCCGACGCTCGCCCTCGACGATCTCTTATGGCGCCTGTTCCATGAGGAGGACGAGTTGCGGACTCTTCCGCCGACGCGCCTCAGCCGCGGTTGCCGGTGCGATCCGGCGTACGTCCGTTCCGTGATCGCCCGCTTTCCGGCCGACGAGCGCGAAGCCATGGTTGGCGACGACGGGATGATTCGGGTGGATTGCGCTTTCTGCTCGTCCAGTTTCGCGATCGAGCCGAAGGAATTGACCTGAACACCAAAATGAAGCGGATCGATTACCTGTCTGCAACCAGACAGTGATAAAGGCGCCTCGCTATGAATCGGACTCGACTCGCAACCGGTCTGATGGTGGGCTTGGGCGGCTTGCTAACGCTTGCCGCCACGACGCAGCCATCTCCAATCGCGCAGACCCAGCGTGGGCTGTGGGAGATCAGCGGCGCACCCGGGATCAAGGCGCCGCTCCGGCAGTGCGTTGCGAACGTCGCTGCGCTTGCGGAGTTCGAGCATCGCGGGAAGGCCTGCAGCCCGAAGGTCATCAGCACGACCGCTAGTTCCATCGTCGTCGAATATCGCTGTGGAGCCGCCGGTTTCGGTCGGAGCCAGGTCGACGTCATCACCCCCCGTTCGCTGAGGATCGATACGCAGGGCATCTCCAACCAGCTGCCGTTTAGCTACGTGTTGCAGGCGCGCCGGGTCGGCGATTGTCCGGCCCAGCCGTCCACGATCAGCCATTAAGGCGGCGTTTAACCATCTTGTCGTAAAGGGAAGAGGTGCCGGATTTGGCACGCTTTCCTCCCATCGGACAGAGATGTCCGATACCTGGGCCGCCACTCCTCCGGGACTGGCGGCCCTTCTTTTATCTCCGCGGCGGCCTTAAGTGCGCGCGCGTGCTGTACCTCGTCATCAAGGCTGCCATCTCGGGCGCGATCGTCGCTTAGGTCTCGGAGATTGCTCGGCGCTATCCGGGTTGGGGCGGACTGGTCGCCTCGCTGCCGCTGACGTCGCTGCTGGCAATGCTCTGGCTATATCGCGACACGCATGACCCCGAACGGGTCGCGGAACTGTCGGTCAGCACCATCTGGTTCTTCATCCCTTCCATTCCGCTGTTCATCGCATTGCCGGCCCTGATCCGATCCGGAGTCGCCTTTTGGCTCAGTATGGCGATCGTCGTCGCGGCGACGCTCGCGCTTTACGCGCTGATGTTCTGGGCCGCGCCGAAGTTGGGACTGAAGCTGTGAGCAGGATTGCCGTCGTTCTGCTTTCCGGGGGGCTCGATTCCATGGTCTGCGCCGCACTTGCGCGGGAGGCCGGGTTTGCGGTCACGGCCCTCACGATCGATTACGGTCAGCGCCATCGTGTGGAGCTCGATGCTGCCGGCGCGGTGGCCGCGCGGTTGGCCGACCGACACATCGTCCTGCCCCTGGACCTGCGGGCGTTCGGAGGGTCGGCGCTGACCGACGACATCAAGGTCCCGAAGGATGGCCTCACGGAGGGAATCCCGGTCACATACGTACCCGCCCGAAACACGATTTTCCTCAGTCTCGCCCTTGGCCTCGCGGAGGCGAGCGATGCGCATGACATTTTCATCGGCGTCAATGCGCTCGATTATTCCGGATATCCCGATTGCAGGCCCGAGTTCGTCGGCGAGTTCGAGCGATTGGCCAACGTGGCGACGAAATCCGGCGTCGAAGGCAAACCGTTCAACATCCACGTGCCGCTTCTGCACATGACGAAGGCCGACATCGCGCGCGAAGCGCAACGGCTCGGGCTCGACGCAGCGATCAGTCATAGCTGCTACGACCCGACTCCGGATGGGCGCGCTTGCGGACGATGCGACGCGTGCCGACTGAGGGCCAAAGGCTTTTCGGAGGCGGGGATCGAGGATCCGACGGTCTACGCATGACCTATGCGGTGAAGGAATGTTTCCTCACCCTCCAGGGCGAGGGCGCGCAGGCGGGAAGCCGTGCCGTGTTCCTGCGCTTCGCAGGCTGCAATCTCTGGTCGGGTCGCGAGCAGGACCGAGCGACGGCGCAATGCACGTTCTGCGACACGGATTTCGTCGGGGCGGACGGCGACGGCGGCGGCAAGTTCCAGACGGCCGAAGATCTGGCGGAGCATGTCGAGCGCACCTGGGGCGCGGAGACCGAGCGGCGGCTGGTCGTGATCACCGGCGGCGAGCCGATGCTCCAGCTGGACGAAGACCTGGTCGAGGCGCTTCATGCGCGCGGCTTTCGAATTGCCGTGGAGACGAACGGGACGCTGCCGGCAACACCTGGGCTCGACTGGATCTGCGTTAGTCCCAAGGCGGGAACCGAGGTGGTTCAGCGCGAAGGCGATGAGCTCAAGCTGGTCTGGCCGCAGCCGGGAATCGACCCGGCGCAGATCGAGGGATGGTCGTTCGATCACTTC
>JBKPJK010000093.1:0-8536 GCA_046730635.1 Pseudomonadota bacterium
GGGTGACCGCGCTTACGGCGACGGCCCTCCCGGAAGGCCAAGCCTATCCCAACCTCTATTCTGCCCTCGATGCCGTTCTCAACGCGATCGAAGCGGCGCCGGCCGCTAGCGGATGGGGCACCGCTCTGGTGCGATATGAGCTTCTGCTCCTCTCCGAGCTCGGGTTCGGCCTGGATCTGGAGCGCTGCGCCGTGACTGGGAGCAACGATCAGCTCGTCGCAGTCAGCCCGAAGTCCGGTTGCGCGGTCAGCGCCGCGGAGGCGGAGCCTTACGCGGGCAAGCTCCTGCCTCTTCCATATTTCTTGCGGCACGGAGGCGGCGCGTCATGGTCCGAGATTGCCGAGGGTCTCGACCTGACGGGTCACTTTCTCCTTCGTGACGTGCTGATCGATCGCGCCCAACGCGCCGCAGAAGCCAGGTCGCGCTTGGTCGACAGGTTGCGCCGCGCAGGCGGTCTCGCCTAGGCTGCGCGCGTGACGACCGACGCGCTCGCCATGCTGTTCCCCAATGTAGCGGTCACGCGCGGAATCGCCGTTCGAGTCGCCGTCAGCTTCCTCGCGGAGCAGTCCGATCCTTCGTCCAATCGGTGGTTCTGGTCCTATCACGTCCGCATCGAGAATGGTTCCGAGCGTGCCGTGCAGCTGCTTTCGCGCAGCTGGACGATCGTCGACGGTCGCGGCTCGGTGCATGAGGTCGTGGGGGAGGGCGTTGTCGGGGAAATGCCCCTGATCGCGCCGGGGGCAAGCTTCGACTATGTTTCGGGCTGCCCGCTCGACACGCCGAGCGGTACGATGAGCGGCAGCTATCGGATGGTGGATGAGGATGGCAGCGCCTTCGACGTCACGATTCCGCGGTTTCAGCTCCTCGGCGCCTGACGCCGGGCCTGCTCCGACAAAGAGATGTCGACAATGAACCTCGGATACGCGCGGGCGCCAGACGGGTATCGCGCCTACGCAATCGGCGATGTGCACGGCCGGCTGGATTTGCTCGAACAGCTGCTGAGTGAAATCGAACGCGATCGCTCCGAGCGGCCAACGCCGAAGACCTTGTTGGTTTTTCTCGGAGACCTCATCGACCGAGGGCCGCATTCCGCGCAGGTGATCGAACGGCTGCGAACCTACTCATCGGACGACGCGCGCACCGTCTTCCTGCTCGGCAATCATGAAGAGGTCCTGTTGCGTATCCTCGACGGCGATACGTCGCTGATTCCGAGCTGGTTGCAATTCGGGGGACGCCAGTGCCTTCAGAGCTACGGCGCGGACTCGCGCCGCATTGCGCGTGAGACGGACGAGAAGGCGCTCGAGATCATCCGAGGCGTCATCCCCGAGGCGCATGTCGCCTTTCTCAATAGCTTCATCGATAGTTGCCGTTTCGGCGACTATCTCTTCGTCCACGCCGGCATCCGGCCCGGCGTCGCAATTGATGACCAGCAGCAATCCGACCTGCGTTGGATCCGCGAGCCCTTTTTGTTCGACGACACCGACCATGGCTGCGTAGTCGTTCACGGGCACACCATCCGCGACGAGGTCGAAGAACGACCGAACCGCATCGGTGTCGACACGGGAGCCTATCGAACCGGCATTCTCACGGCCCTGGTCGTTGAAGGCAATGAGCGCCGTTATCTTCAGACGGCCAATGGATGACGCATCAGGTTACCAGCTCGTATTGGGACCATTACGGAGGATAACTCTCGCCACATTGAAAGTAACTCAGGTAAGAGGGGACTCACGCTCAAGTTGCGAGATCCATCGTGTTTGCTGGCCCCCGTCTGTTGTGCTTCAGCCTTTTCGTATCGATCCTTGCCACGTTGGCGGCCTGTGCGGACACGCGCGGCGGTCCGATCCCTTACAATCAGACCTTCGCGCCGCCTGACGCGCCTGCGCTCCAAACCCTCGCGACCAATTACAAGATCGCGCCCATGGACAAGCTCGGCATCAAGGTGTTCAAATCCGAGGACCTATCTGGGGATTATGACGTGGATCTGGCGGGTCACATCTCGCTGCCGCTCGTCGGGGAAGTCGAGGCGGCCAACCTGACGACCGCGGAACTCGATCAAAAGCTCACCGAAAAGCTCGGAGAAAAATATCTCGAGCATCCAGACGTCAGCGTCAGCATCAAACAGTCGGCGGGCAGGCTCGTCACGGTGGACGGTGCCGTCAGGAGCGGCGGCTCATTCCCGATGGCCGGCAATCTGACCCTCATGCAGGCCGTGGCGCTGGCGCACGGTACGTCCGAAGATGCCAATGCCCATCGCGTCGCCATCTTCCGGACCGTCGCGGGCAAACGGCAGGCGGCTGCCTTCGACCTGGTTTCAATCCGGCGGGGGGAGGCGCAGGACCCTGCGGTCTATCCGGGCGACATCATCGTCGTCGACGGCTCTTCCGTGAAAGAAATGGAAAAGCGATTGCTGCAGAGCATCCCACTACTCGCTATCTTCGGGCCGCTCTGAGGAGTCGGGACATCATGCCGGGGGGCGACGAAGCATGAACAAGAACCTGACGGTTCCCAATGACGGCGTGTGGCCCATTGCGCCTTATGCAGGACCGAGCGGTGGGCAACGCACCTATTCTGCCACCAGCATCCTCGATTTCGCGACCCTCGTCAGGATCATCCATCATTGGCGCTGGCTTGTGCTCGGTACGGTTGCGGCGGGATTCCTCGGCGCGATCGCGGTCACTCTTCTCACCACGCCCATCTATCGCGCTTGGGTGACGCTGGAGGCGAATCCGCCGACATTCTCGGTCAGCGACGATCAGTCGCGCGAGCGCGAAGCCCGCAACACCGACTCCTATGATTTTGTGGCAACCCAGGTCGGCTTGGTCTCGAGCAAGAGCGTCGCCGAGCGGACGGCACAAGAACTGAACCTGGCGAACAACCCGGCGGTGGTCCCGCAGAACGTGGATGCCTCCCAGCGCCTGAAGATGGCCACCGCTGTCGTGTCTGGCGGCCTGAAGGTGATCCCGCCGCAAACCGGGCAGCTGATCAAGTTCAGCTACGACTCTCCATCTCCGCAGCTTGCTGCGATGGTGGCGAACGGCATAGCCGATAGCTTCATCAATTCCGCCTTGCAGCGCCGATACGAGGCGTCGGCCTACGCCCGCAATTTCCTCGAACGACAGATCGCCAAGACCCGTACCGACCTCGAGCATTCGGAGCGCGCGCTCGTCGCCTACGCGCAGTCCCAGGGCATCATCAACACGGCCGCGGTGGGAGGGAAAGAATCCGGCGATACCGACTCCCTCCAAGGCGAGTCGCTCGTGGCTTTGAACAAGGCGCTTGCAGATGCGATGGCACGCCGAGTGGCGGCGGAAGGCGCGTATCGGCAGTCGCTCGCCACTGGCCCGACGAGCGACGTCACGGCTAGTACCCAAGGCCTTCGCCAACAGAAGGCTACGCTTGAGGCCGAGTATCAGCAGAAGCGAACCTTCATGAAGCCCGAGCATCCCGAGATGCTCAGCCTTCGTTCGCAGATCAACGAGCTCGACAAGCAGATCGCGCGTGAGTCCGCCCAAATGGCTTCCGGTCGAAACAACAGCTTGCTTGCGGAATATCGTGCCGCCGTTTCTGCCGAGCGCGGGCTTCAGGCGCGCGTTGCCGGCCTTAAGGGCGACGTGCTCAACCTTCGCGGGCGGAGCATCCAATACAACATCCTGCAGCGCGAGGTGGACACCAATCGCAGTCTCTATGATGCTCTTTTGCAGCGCTACAAGGAGATCGGTGTTGCCGGCGGGGTGGGTGCGGCCCCGGTTTCCATCGTCGATCGCGCCGACGTGCCGGCTCTTCCATTCAAGCCGAATCTAATGCTCAATTTGTTGTTCGGGCTGGGGGCGGGGCTTTTGGCGGGAATGGCAGCTGCGGTTGGGCTCGAGTTCCTTACCGATACGATCAAAACGCGGGAGGACGTTCGCAAGAAGCTCAGCATCCCGTGTCTTGGCGCGGTGCCCAAGACCGCGGCGCGCGATGCGTTCGTCGAAGATCTGAAGAACCCGTCGTCGGCACTCTCCGAAGCCTATTCAGCGATCGTTGCCGCGCTTCGCTTCAGCACCGAGGCTGGAATGCCCAAGGTGCTCCTGATCACGAGCGCAAACTCCTCGGAGGGCAAATCGTCCAGCGCATTGGCCCTCGCGCAAAACTTCGCGCGGCGGGAGAAGTCGGTTCTCCTCGTCGACGCCGATCTTCGTAAACCCGCATTCAAGTCGGGGAACGCCGGCGTCGGCCTGAGCAAGCTTCTGACCACCGAAGATCCAGTGCGCTCCCATGTGCTCGAAACCCAACACCCCAATTTGTGGCTGATGCCCAGCGGACCAGTTCCACCAAATCCCGCCGATCTTTTGTCCACCGGACGCATCCGCACGATCATCGCGGAGGCCGAGGAGCAATTCGATCTCGTGCTGATCGACGGTCCTCCGACGCTCGGCCTGGCTGACGCGCCCTTGCTCTCGGCCGTTGGGAACAACGTGCTTTTCGTCGTCGAAAGCGGGTCCACCCGTACCAGGGCCGGGATCGAGGCGCTCAACCGTCTCGAGGCGACCGGCGCCCATGTCCTCGGCGCCGCGCTGACCAAATCGTCGTCGGAAGCGGGCTACGGTTATGGAAGATACGGCTACGGCTACGCCTATGGCAGGCGTCCGGTGCAGGGAAAACGGACCGAGATCCTGATGATCCCACAGGGGTCGGGAAGCTGAGGCGCATCCCGGCGGAGGGAGGTTGAGGATGACGCGCCGGCTGCTTCTGGCAGCGATGGCTGCGCTCCTTGCCGTACAAATCGTTCGGAACTCCCTCGTCGCGGAATTCGCCGTCACATCTCCGGATATCGCGTCTCACGTTTGGCCGGGCCATCCTAGGTCCGAGATTGCGCTCGGCATGGCGCAAATCGCTCAATCGGCACGTGAGCGGAAGCCGACTCCGCCGAGCGCCTTCGAGCTGATGAATGACGCCGCGCGCAAGGCGCCGCTGGCGCCTGAGCCGTTCCTCGTGCGCGGAATACGAGCGCAGCTCGCTGGGGAAGTCCATCTGGCAACGAAAGCCTTCGCTGCGGCGACGGTCAGGGACCCGCGTTCACTTCCAGCGCATTATTTCCTCGCGGATACACTGTTCCGTGCTGGCGACACGGGGAGGGCGCTTGCGCAGATGGGCATCCTGGCGCGCCTTGCGCCCGGGGGTGCCAAAAGCCTTGCGCCTTATCTTGCGACCTATGCGAAAGACCGGGCAAAGTGGCCGCATCTGCGTCAGCTGTTCAAGTCCGAGCCCCAAGTTGGAGAAGCGGCTTTCGCCGCTCTGGCGAGCGATCCTGCCAACGCCGATACCGTTCTAGCCCTCGCTCGAGGGGTCGAACTCGGACCGGATTCGGCTTGGCTTCCGACGCTTCTCAACAGCTTGGTCGTTTCCGGCCAATATGCGCGAGCGCATCAGATCTGGGCAAGCGTTTCGCCGACACGAGGTGCGCCAGGTCAGTGGGTCTACGATGGGCATTTCGCTGAGGCAAAAGCGCCGCCGCCCTTCAATTGGATCCTCTTGTCTTCTGGCGTGGGCCTTGCGGAACGAGCGCCCAAGGGCGGGCTGCACGTCATCTTCTACGGCAACCAGGACGGCTTGTTGGCAAGACAACTGCTCGTGCTGCCGCCCGGAACCTATAGGTCGAGCATGGCACTCGACGGCAAGCCGGTCGACGCGCATGCTCTGACCTGGTCGCTCCGGTGTGAAGGATCGCAGGCGCCGATTGCGGCCATCAAGCTCGATGTCGCGGCGTCTCGAGCGTGGGTGTTCGAGGTGCCCTCAGCTTGCCCGGCGCAATGGCTGGAACTCTCCGGTGTCTCTTCGGACCTGTCGCGTCAGTCCGAAGCCTTCATTCGCGACCTCAGCCTGGTTCGGGACCAGCAGCATGGCTAGCCGGCTGCGGGAAGCGATTGCGCCGATCTACTTGTTCCTTTGCCTCACTCTGGGAGGAAGCGCCCAGGGGATCTGGCAGAACATGATCCTGCAGCTGGTCGGCTTGACGATCATTCTTTGGGCGTCATGGCCGGCCAGTTTTCGAAATATCGCCCGTCCGGCACGCGAACTGCTTGTCATTGCCATGCTCGCGATTGCCCTGATCGCTCTGCAGCTGGTGCCTTTGCCGGCCTCCGTATGGACGCACCTAAGCGGTCGCGCGCAGATCGCCGGGGGCTATCGAATCCTTGGATCAGAACTTCCGGCGCTGCCGCTCTCGCTCACCCCGTATCGCTCGCTCGATTCTCTTTTCGGGTTGATCCCCCCGCTCGCCCTCTTCGTGGCGATCGTCAGGCTCCAGGCTTATCGCTTCACCTGGCTGACGGCGGCCTTATTGCTCGGATCGATCGCGGGGGTCGTGCTCGGCGCGCTGCAAGTTACCGGCAGCGGCAATGTCGCAGACTCGCATTGGTATCTGTACGATGTGACGAATTACGGTTTCGCCACGGGGTTTTTCGCGAACGTCAACCACATGGCGGACCTGCTCGTCTGTACGCTTCCGTTTCTCGCGGCGATGGGGCTCTCGGCCCAGCGCGACGACCGGCAGTGGAATGTCGCCCTCCGCCTGGCGGTGGTTGCGTGCACCTTGCTTATCGTCGTCGGAATAGCGCTCAATCGTTCACTCGCGGTTTATGGGCTTGCGCCGGCAGTCCTTGCGGCCAGTGCTGCTCTCTGGGTGCCTCGGCGAGGCCCGTGGCGACGGTGGATTGGGATCGTCACCATCTTGTTCGGGGTCGTTGCAATTGGTGCGCTGGTCACGTCATCGGTCGAGCGCAACGCTTTGGCGGCCGATGCATCCGTTCAAAGCCGCCAGGCGATGCTCTCGACAAGTGCAAAGGCACTGCGAGACTTCCTGCCCTGGGGCTCGGGCCTAGGATCCTTTGAAAGCGTCTATCACCTCTATGAGGACCCGCTGCTCGTGAACGGCACCTATGTCAGCCACGCCCACAATGACTATGTCGAGCTTGCGCTCGAAACCGGCGTGCCGGGCATCCTGCTGATGATTACCTTCCTCGGTTGGTGGATACGCGCAGCCTGGCGCGCGTGGCGCTATGTCGATGCCGGCGTTTACGCCCGCGCAGCTTCGATCGCTTCGGCGGCCATACTCGTCCACAGCCTGGTCGATTTTCCACTCAGGACTGCAGCAATCAGTGCGCTCTTCGCTATGTGCCTGGCGCTGCTGGTCGAGCGGCGGGCGCCGACCGTTGAAGTCAGGTCCGACTTACGACCGGCCCGGCATATCGTGGTGGGCTAGGGGTTAGATTCGACCGGCGAGGCCGCCTTATTCATTCAAGAGCCCGTAAGCGCCATGGCAGCCTCCACTAACGCGGCCGGTGAGGCAGGTCCTTAAGTCGCCGCTGACCTGCTGCTTTCGCCGCCCCTTCGATCAGGTTATCGGCCGTCTGCTCCGCGGCTTCAGGGGTTATTTTGACGTCAACCGCGTCAGGCCCGTCGAGGATTACTTCGCCATCCCTGGCGGTTACCTCGGTGGCTTCGTCGTAAAGCTTGTCCCGATGCATGCAGCAATAGCGACTGCGTAAGCGGAAAAGTTCCGCCTTCGACGCCAGTCGGCTTTTGGGTCGAGGCAGAACGTTCGTTATATGACGGCGCATTAGGGGAGGATGCAGGGGGTAGTTGCGTGACAGAGTTCTCGGCTGAGTCAGACGAGCGCGAAGAGTTTTTCGACACGCTCGATCTCAGCCCGGTGGCCATGTTGGTCACGGATCCTACACTCCCGGACAATCCCATTCGCCTCGCGAATCATGCCTTTTGTGACCTGACGGGCTACCCTCGGCCGGAAGTCGTGGGCCGGAACTGTCGTTTCTTGACGGGACCAGAGACGAATCCCGTCGACTCGCTCAAGCTGGGCGCTGCTGTTCGCGAAGAGCGTTCGGCACTGGTCGAAATCCTCAACTATCGACGCGACGGCACGCCGTTTCGCAACGGGGTGATGATCACGCCGCTGTTCGACGCTGACGGCCACTTGCGATGGTTCATCGGATCGCAAGTGGACTTGGGGGATCCGCATCTCGGTGACCTGGCGGGTCGAGGGATCTGGGCGGCTAGCCTGATCGCAGAGCTTTCGCCGCGTCAACGCGACGTCCTGAGGCTTTTTTCGCACGGCCTGCTGAGCAAACAAATCGCGCACACGCTCAACATCAGCATCAAGACGGTCGAGGCACATCGTAGCCAGGTGCTTCAGCGCTTGGGCGTGCGTACGTCGGCGGAAGCAATTCGGCTTGCGATCGAAGCCGGACTTTGACGGATCCAAAAGGCGTGCCGCGTTCAGGAAGGTGGTGAGCCCAGCTGGATTCGAACCAGCGACCTACTGATTAAAAGAAATTTTTAGCCGGATTTCCTTGGATTTTCTCGGACTCAAAAGTCTTGCAATTCCGCCATTTATTGTGCTCAGTCGATCCAGTGAGATCCCGGGGTATCCGTCCCCAAGCGTTACCTAAGGTAACGAATGTGGGACCCACTTAGAAGGGATCAGATGGTCGCGACAGTCGGGCTTACGGATGCCAAAATCAAAGCTTTGAAGCCGCCT
>JBKPJK010000094.1:0-2577 GCA_046730635.1 Pseudomonadota bacterium
GCATTCGGTCTGGCATGGTGTCGCGCCCGTCCCAATCGTCCCGCATACCCGTCAGGCAATCGTCGAACATGAGGTCGACGACGTGCTGAGCTTGTTCCCGCCGAAACAGCAATAGCGCGAGCGCAGTTGGTGGCAGGCCTACCAATGCGCTAGTGGCAGCTTTCCACCCAAATGCGACATTAACGTAGCGTCCGGCTTCGACCCAAAATCGACTCTTCGGCGTCCAATGCCAGGGGCACCCAAAGCGCGAGCCTGAGCGTAACGGTGGCGGGCGGACGGACTGAGATTCGCGCCTTGGCAGCATAGCCTTGGTAGCCCACCCTTCGATGGTTCTTCGTGGCTTCTTTCCTGACGCCGTGCCATGGTCGCATCGGGAGAGGTCGCCGCCATGACCCAGTCAGTGTTGCTTATAGCAGGTACTGCCCTTCTAACCTGGTTCATCATGAAGTGGGTTCGATCCAGCGCGGATCGTCCGCAACGCCTGTCGGCCCAGGAGAGCGAGGCTGAGCGCGCCAGAGACGTCGGTACGCAGCTAGAGGGCGCACGAAATCAAGCGAGCGTTGCTGAAGTAGAGCGTAACAAGCTGGCGCTCGCGAAGGCCGTGAAGGCGGCGTTGTGGGTGACGGAAACCCGCCTAAACACTGCGGTTCCTGAATTGCTGAAAATGGCGCAGCTATGGGCAGGAAAATCGAGCACACGCGGCAAGAAATGGACGCCCCCAAACGGCGTGACCAATATCGAAGGGCTCGACAATGCAGCTGCGCCTTGGGCCTCCTGGAGCTTCGATGGCCATCATTGGCGTATCGAAGGTGAGTGGCAGCCTTCCGCCCTCCCCGAAGAGATTGAAGGCAATGTCGGCACGTTTAAGGTTCTTGTCGACCGTCTGCTCGTTCTCGACATGACGATCAGCGCCGCGGACCCACATGTCCTCTGGGTTGATGCGCTTACCGTTGGGCCTTGGGTGTCCGAGCTACTCGCCTTTGCCGGGGCACGAACATCCGACGCAAAGGCGCGTTCCAGTGCTCGCTCCGCACGCAAGAACCAAAAACGAGCGGACAATATTCACTGGTCTTGATCCGTCGAGCGGTAGCAGCGAGGTCTCCCTTCGACCCAAAGCTGACTCTGGCGTCCGCTGGATAACTGCGCGGTATGGTGAGGGCCGCGTCTGGCGACAGCGCGGCCCTGAAGGTTACGCTTAGTGCCCCAGCGCCACGGGCGCGAAGTTGGCATGGACTAGCATCCATTTGCCTCCCTGTTTCACATACACCCGTGTGGACTTCGCGAGCGACGGCGCGATCTTGCCATCGGCCGCGCGCCTGAGTCCCGCGAAATTGTAGGTCAGGACAGCAGTGTCGCCGTAAGTCTGAACTCGGGCGTTCTGCATGTCGGAATACATCGCCTTGTCGTTGGGGGTGACCTCGCCCATGCGGGTGGACATCGTCTTGCCCACGAGCAACGTCGGGAAGTCCCCGTTGAACTCCGTATAGTCTTCGGCAAGAGATGCGTTCTGCTGCGCCATCGGCTCCCCAGCAATTTCGGACGCCCATTGAGCGCGCGCCAAGGCCATGATTTCCGCAGATACCTGCGGATTATCAGACGCTTGGGCAGGAGCGCTCACAAACAGCGCGCCGGCAATGGCAAAAGCGCTCGCGCCGCGCGCGAGCTTCCCTAGAATAAACATGGTGCATTCCTTTGATTGGACCGAAGTAGGCTTGGTCCGAGCAGCGGCAAGTTCGTCGCTTGCCGCCGCCCGGACCAGAGAAAATTCTCAGCCCGAACGATTACGCAGAGTGTAGGTTGATGGCGCAGACGTCGCCGCTGCCATTCTTCCCCATTTCGTAAGAGAGGCGGCGCTCCGTCTTCGGGGTCGTCGCATTGCCCCACTGCACGGCGTTCTTCTCAAAGCGGAGCTCGTCGCCGCCGGCTTCCGGCTTGATGGTGCCATAGCCTTTGGATTCGTCGAACGACTTCACGGTGCCAAAGAGTTTCATGATGTTATCCTTCTTTGCCGAAACGGCCGTCATTGGCCGTCTCGCGGCTAAGAGGCGTCAAAGATGGGAATTGGGTGCGCCTTAGCGCCCGAGACCGTCGATAGCGACTGGTAGCGCCCTTTACATGGGGAGTTGACCTTCACTTACGAGGTCCACCGCGTCAGACTTGCCCCAACCCCTTGTTCGAAAGGCGTTGTTTATTTTCGCGAGAGCAACGGCACCCCTCTAATGGCCGCTTTCCACCAAAGCGGACTCCAAGGCTTCGTCAGGCGTCGATCGCCTCCTCGTCCACGGCCGCCGCGCTGCGCTGGATGAAGTCGAAGCGCTTGGCGGGGTCGCGGCCCATGAGTTCTTCGACGAGATCCTTGATCGGCTGGCGGTCCTCGTACTGGCTCGGCAGGGTCACCCGCAGCATGGAGCGGGTCGCCGGGTCCATCGTCGTTTCCTTGAGCTGGCCGGGGTTCATCTCGCCGAGGCCCTTGAAGCGGCTGACCTCGACCTTCTTGCCCTTGAACTCGGTGGCTTCGAGCTCGGCGCGGTGGGCGTCGTCGCGGGCGTAGAGGGTCTTGGCTCCGGCGGTCAGGCG
>JBKPJK010000095.1:0-6462 GCA_046730635.1 Pseudomonadota bacterium
ATATTGATCGACTGCAACGTCGACGACATCCAGGCCGCTGCGAGGTTCTGGGCGGAGGCGCTCGGCCGGCCGATCGACCAGAATCATCCCGGCACGCGCGAGAATTATGTGATGCTCGAAACCCCGCCGGACGAGTTCAGCGTGCAGATCCAGCGGGTCGACCATGAAAGCAGGATGCATATCGACATCGAGACCGACGATATTGAGGCAGAAGTCGCGCGGCTCGAGAAAGCGGGCGCAGTCGTCCACAAGCGGCTGGAGCGCTGGACGGTGATGCAGGCGCCGTCGGGGCAACGTTTCTGCGTCGTGCGCGTACAACGGCCAGGATGGCCGAAGGGCGCAACTACGTGGGACTGAAACGCCGCGCTGTCGCTACCTCGTTTCTTGCGCTCCTTTTGACCGCAGCTGCACCGCCGAAGCTCGATCCCGACACAAAGGCGTGGTGGGCCATCACCTCGCAGCTTTCGAACGACAGTATGGAAGGGCGCGACACCGGCTCGGCCGCCTACGAACGCGCAGCGCAACTGGTCGCCTCGAGGTTCGAGGCGGCGGGTCTCACGCCGGCCGGGGAGAACGGCTCCTGGTTCCAGCGCGTGCCCATGTACGAAATCTCGGTGACGCGGGCCACCTTTCGTGTCGCCGGCCGCCCGCTGTCGTTCCTTCACGACCTGACCGTCTCGCCGTCGGAAGGAATGCCGACCCGCGTGGATGCGCCGCTGGTCTACGCCGGTTATTGCGACCGGCTCGTCGACGTCCGAGGCAAGATCGTCATCTGTCATGGGACGCACCGCGCCGGGCTCCCCACGGCGGCGAAGCGCGAAGAGGTGGTGAGGGCTGCCGGGGCTGCGGGCATGCTTACGATCGCCGATCCCGGATTTACGGTCGAGCCGCCGCGCTGGCCCTACGCCTATGCTCGGACAGTCACGCTCAGCGACGACAAACCAAAGCCCGACCCGTTTCTTCGAATGACCTTGAACGCGGCGTCGCTAGACAAGCTGC
This sequence comes from Pseudomonadota bacterium, assembly GCA_046730635.1. Classification (GTDB taxonomy): domain Bacteria; phylum Pseudomonadota; class Alphaproteobacteria; order Sphingomonadales; family Sphingomonadaceae; genus Sphingomicrobium. Next base: position 1,000 of record JBKPJK010000095.1, read on the forward strand.
TCGCGGGCACCGGCCGGAATGCAGCGGCGCTGATCGCCGCAGGAAGCGCCGGACAGCCGCTGCCCGCCTTCAGCATCAAGTCTCGCCTGACCGCGCAATTTTCGGTCCGTGCGCGCGACATCGCGTCTCCGAACGTGATCGCGATGCTGCCGGGGTCGGACCCGGCCATGGCGAAGCAGGCCATCGTGCTCACGGCCCATCTCGACGGCTATGGGTACGGCGAGCCGGTGAATGGCGACCGCATCTACAACGGCACGTTGGACGACGCCGCGTACGTCGCCTTGCTGATCCGTCTGGCGGAGCAGCGCAGGCAGCCGTTCCGCAGGCCCGTCCTGTTCCTCGTCGTGACCGGTGAGGAGAAAGGCCTGCTCGGCTCCAAATGGTTCGTGAAGCACCCGACCGTGCCGCTCGATCGCATCGCGGCGGACATCAACCTCGACCAGTTGCGACCGATCTTCCCGCTCGAGCTACTCACCGTCCATGCGCTGGGCGACACCACGCTCGGCGACGACGCGGGAGCAGTCGCCGCTAGCCTCGGAATTGCGGTTCAGCGTGATCCAGAGCCGGAACGCAATCTTCTCCAGCGTTCGGACAATTGGCCGTTCATGCAAGCAGGGATCCCCGCGACGGGCTTCGTGTTCGGCTACCGCCCGGGCTCGCCCAGCGAGCGGATCTACCGGCAATGGTACCGCACCGGCTATCACAAGCCGCAGGACGATCTGAATCAGCCGATGGACTGGAAGGCCGCCGCCGATTTCAATCGCTTCTTCTACAAGCTTGTCGAACGCGTGGCCGATCAACCCCAAGCGCCGGCCTGGAGAAGCACGAGTCCGCTGAAGCCGCACTAGCCATTGCTCCTACCGATGGCCGGGCTAATCTCGGGCGCCGGGGAGCGGGGCATGGAATTCTTCAACTATGTGATGGTGCTCGCGTCGGTCATTATCGGCCTGGCGGTCACACATCTGCTGCAGGGCGTCGCGAAGCTCATCCAGCATCCCGACAGGCGGGCGCTCTACTGGGTCCACCTCTTATGGGTTGCGTTGATGTTCCTCAACGCGCTGTTCCTTTGGTGGTGGGAATTCCAATTGGCGAAGGTCAGCCACTGGACGTTCGAACTGTATATCTTCGTCCTGACCTTCTCCGTCGTGCTCTACCTCATTTGCGCCGTCCTGATGCCGTCGGAGCTTGGAGATTATGCGACCTATCGCGCTTATTATTTCTCCCGCCGGCGATGGCTGTTCGGCCTCCTGGTGCTGTTCAGCCTGATGGACTTCGCGGACACGGCGATCAAAGGGCGGGCCCACTTGATGTCGCTGGGTTGGCCTTATTTCGCTACCGTCGCCACGCGCACGTTTCTTTTGCTCGGCGCGATGAAGAGTCGAAACGCCACCTACCACGCCTTCGTCGTCCTGGTCTTCATCGCCCAGCTGATGGTCCTCGCGTTCAGCAGCTTTCACACGATGCAGTAAGGATTGCCGAGCGGCTTCAGTGAGTTAACAGTAACCGCGCGTTTACCGCTGCATTGACAAAATGCCCCGGTCGCGCTGCTCAGTTGCGAAACGACGATGAGGCTTGGGCGTTACGCAATGTTGATGGGATATCGGGCGATCGGTGCCGCAACGGCTGCAATCCTGGCGACGTGTTCGACGTCCCTCGAGGCCAAGCCGTTTCGCCTTTTCGGACACCCCCCGGTCACGCCCGCATCGCGCGCCCTGAAGCCTCAGCCCGCGCCTTATCATTGGACTCAGGGGGAGGCTCCAAAGGCTCATCGCGACATGGTCGCACAATTCGGCAAGGTCGGGCTGGTCCCCGGCCAATATCTGTGGGCGACTACGATTCCGAAGGATGGGGAGACCCGGATCGTGATCGATCGCCTGACGCAGATGGCCTATGTCTATCGGGCGGACAAACTGGTCGGCGCCGCGACGGTTTCGACCGCCACCACCGGGCGGATCACTCCGCTCGGCTATTGGTCGGTGCTCGAGAAGCGGCCCTTCTATCGCTCCAAGAAATACGACAACGCCCCGATGCCGTTCATGCAGCGCATCGACACTTACGGAATCGCGCTACATGGCGGGAAGAACCCGGGATATCCGGCCAGCCACGGATGTATCCGGCTCCCGATGAAGTTCGCCGAGAAGCTCTACGGCCTGACCAAAGTCGGGTCGAAGGTGGTGATCGAGGGCTGAGCCGGCTCCTTCCGGGCCGCTAGCTTCGTCTGCGCCCGCCGGAAGTCGTCCCGAGCGTCGCGGCCGCCATCGGATCCTGCTGCGGCTCGTTGGGGCTTTGCGCTTCGGTGGTCAGCTGCAGCTCGCCGCTCGGGTCCTGCGATAGGCCGGTCTGGGTCATGCCGGTACGGAGCGGCTCCGGATTGCCGTGCCGGCGGCCCCGCCATTCGTCGAAATCGCGGTGGAACTGTTCTTCGCGCTCCCGGCAATAATCGGCGTAGTCCCGGTCGAGCGCCTGAATCTGCCGATCCCGCCAGCTGCGATAATGATCGTCGGGATGGCTCCGGAAGTTGCGCTCTTCCCGGCGATAATCTTGGGAGCCGCGCTCGCGCTGCGGCCAGTCCCGATTGTTTTCCCAAGCGCTTCGGTCGCGATTGTCGTCCCCGAACATGAATTCGCGGCCCCGTTCACGGTCCTGCCAGTTGCGTTGGCCGCGCTCCCAATCGCCACGATCCTCGCCGCCGAAGTCTTCGTCATATTCTCGAAGATAGCCGTGCTGTGCCATCGATCGCTCCTCTCGACTCCTAAATGCTATTGGCTTCTCGCCACGAGGTGGAAACGAACACCGGCTGTTTGGGATGCGCCCATTGTCGCTCCCGGCGATGATTCTGCCGCACTAGGCTGCGCGGGCGTCCTCGTTCTCCGGACGAAGCGGAAGGTCTAAGGCCGTGCGGAGCCCCGGTTCGTTGTCCTCGAGGACGAGATGGCCCTCGTGCAGGTGAGCGATGGCTTCTGCGAGAGCGAGGCCCAGTCCGGCACCCTCTTTCGAGCGGCTGGAATCCAGCCTTCCGAAGCGCCGGAGCGCTTCAGCGCGGAGCTCGGCGGGAATGCCGGGCCCGCGGTCTGCGACATCGATGCGCATGTCCTTGCCGTTGCTGCTCACGTCGATGCGGATCTCTCCACCCGAGGCGCCGTAGCGCACGGCGTTCTCGATCAGGTTGCTGACGGCCTGGGCAAGGAGCTGGCGATGGCCGTACAGCGGCACCGGCCGCTTCGGCCGATCGTATTTGATGGCCGCCCCCGCCTCTTCTGCGACCGGTTCGTACATCTCGCACAGCTCATCCGCGAGTTCGCCGAGGTCGAACCAGCTGAACTGCTTGCGCCCGGTCAGAGCCTCGGACCGGCTGATCTCCAATACCGAAGTCAGGATCCGCATCAGGGAATCGGCTTGCCTGATCACGCTGCCCAACAGTTCTTCTTGCTCCCGTGGATCGGGCGTCTCCGCAGCGGCATGAGCAGCGGCACGCAACCGGCTGACCGGCGACCGGAGGTCGTGCGCGAGCGAATCCGTCAACATCCGCAGCTCGTCCATCAGGCCACTGATACGGTCGAGCATGGCGTTAATCTGCTGGCTCAGGCGATCGAACGCGTCGCCGCTCCCCGACAGGGGGACCCGTCCGCTGAGGTCATGCCGGCTGATGCGGCTGGCGACTGCAGCGATATTGCCGATCCGCAAGCCGACGTAGCGCGCGAGCACGGCCCCGCACGCGAGACCGAGCATCAGCGCGAGGGCAAGGGCGACGATTAGCGAGCGCTCCAGCGTCTCCTTGATCGCGAGGCCTTCGCCGGCAATGCGGCCACTGATCAGCCACTGACCGTTGTGCAGGTGATGGATGATGACGACGGCGCGACGCGGTGTCGGCTGACCTCGAAGGCGCAGGAATGTCGTCCGGGGACCCTCGGAGAGGTGCGTTTGCGACATGCCCTCGACATTGCCGATCCGCTCCTTGCCCTTCGTGTCGAGTAAGGCGACCACCGCCAGTGGATCGGCGTACGCGATCGTGTCTTGAACCGCATCGCTGAGCGCCCGCTCACCCCCGGAGCGAAAGACGTCGGTGAGCACCTTGTCCTGTTCGACGACCTGCTGCCGCATCTGCGAGACGGCCTCGTCGTGGGTGCGCCAGTAGATGAAGCCGATGACGGCCAGGTTCGACAGCAGCGCCAGCAACCCCGCAAGCAGGGCGATTCGAAGCGTCGTAGGCACGCGGGACGGTATAGCCGCTAAGCGGCGAGCATGTAGCCCGCGCCTCTCACCGTATGCAGCAGCGGTTTCTCGAAGCCGTCATCCAGCTTGCGCCGCAAGCGGCTGACGTGGACGTCGATGACGTTGGTGCCAGGATCGAAGTGATAATCCCAAACCTGCTCCAAGAGCATCGTCCGGGTCACGACGCGCCCTTCGTTCCGCGCGAAATATTCGAGCAGGAGATATTCGCGCGGCTTGAGATCGAGCTTCTTGCCGTCGCGCTTCACCGTTCGCGACAAGGGATCGATCTCTAGGTCGCCGACCGTCAGGCGGTGATCGGCTGGATCGATTCGCGCTTCCCGCCTTCGGAGGAGGGCATTCACGCGCGCCAGCAGCTCGGCGAAGGAAAAGGGCTTCACGAGATAGTCGTCGGACCCTTGCTCGAGCCCTTCGATGCGGTCGCCGACCGATGCGAGTGCGGAGAGGATGAGCACCGGCGTCTCGATCCGGGCAGCCCTCAGCGCCTTGAGGACCGACAGCCCGTCCAGCGCCGGCAGCATGCGATCGAGGATGATCAGGTCGAAGCTTCCGTCGGTGGCGCGGAACAGGCCGTCCTGGCCGTTGCCTGCCTGTTCGACGCTGTGGCCTTCCTGCGTCAGGCCCTTGCTAAGGTAGGCCGCAGTTTCTGCATCGTCCTCAACAAGAAGAATCTTCCGTCCCATAAACTCTCCCTGAGCCGGCTCGCGAGCGCGGTTTGACCATCATACTGATTCCGTGCGGCCGGCGCAGCGGGGGAGGGAGAGCCGGAGCGCACGGCCGCACGGAAACGCCGAGGACTGCTTACGTATGCCTGGCTCTCAGAGCCGTGGCCGTATCGTTACATGCAGTTCATGGACGCGACCGCCCGGCGGAGGGGGCGTGCCGGGCGGTCGCGAGGGCGATTACTTCTTCGGCTTCGCCGTAGCGGGCTTCGCCGCGACCTTGGCGGTCTTGTGGACCTTGGAATTTTTCGCGGGAGCCGCCGTCGTGGTGGCGGCAACGGCCGGAGCAGCGACGACGCTGAGTGCAATTGCAGAAGCGATCACGCGTTTCATCAGTATGTTTCTCCGTGGCAGGACAGCTCGGAATTGAGCGGGACCGCGAATTATGAGTCTCGGCATCTCACACGCGTGTCAGCGGAATGAAGTGTTGTTCATCGGCTTTGCGGTGGGCTGGCGCCCGCGCTACGCTTGACCGCGAATGATCACACAAAAGACCCGCTACGCGTTGCGC
>JBKPJK010000096.1:0-1766 GCA_046730635.1 Pseudomonadota bacterium
ACATGGCAGAGCCCGCAATCCGCATCGAATCACTGTCGAAGACCTACGAGGCCAAGGGCACCCCACCCAAGCGCGCACTGAATGAGGTGAGTTTCGACGTTCCGCGGGGGCAGATCTTCGGGCTCCTTGGACCCAACGGTGCGGGCAAGTCGACGCTGATCAACATCCTCGCAGGCCTCGTCGTGAAGACCAGCGGCAAGGTGGCGATCTGGGGCTTCGACATCGACGAGCATCCGCGCAACGCGAAGCGGTCGATCGGCGTGGTTCCGCAGGAGATAATCTTCGATCCCTTCTTCACGCCGCGCGAGACGCTGGAAATCCAGGCCGGGCTTTATGGAGTTCCGGCGTCGGAGAGGAAGAGCGACGAGTTGCTCGCGGCCATGCATCTCACCGACAAGGCGAATGCTTATTCGCGCACGCTCAGCGGGGGAATGAAGCGCCGGCTCTTGGTCGCCAAGGCAATGGTCCATTCCCCACCCATCCTCGTGCTCGACGAGCCGACTGCCGGGGTCGACGTGGAGCTCCGCCGCCAGCTGTGGGACTATGTCCGCAAGCTCCACGCGCAGGGCGTCACCATCGTGCTGACCACGCACTATCTCGAAGAAGCCGAGGAGCTGTGCGATCGCATCGCCATCATCCACCACGGCCGGGTCATCGCCAATGAGCCGACGCGCGAACTCGTCTCCAAGGCGCAGGAGAAAGCGGTCGTCGTCACCTTCGATCGCGATATCGCGCAGATTCCCACCGACAGCTGCTTCGAGAATATCGAGCTCGTCGACGAGCGGACGCTGGAAATCACCTATCGCAAGGACCGCGTGAACGCGGGACAGGTACTCGCCGCCCTCACTGCCGACGGCCTTGGGATCGTCGACGTCTCGACTCGCGATCCCGATCTGGAGGACGTGTTCCTGAGCCTCGTCTCAGCGGACCAGGAAGCCGCGTGAGCATTGCCGCCGACGTCCTGATCATCGGATCGGGAGCGGCCGGACTTACTGCAGCGCTGAACCTCGCCGAGACGCGCAAGGTCGCGGTGATCGCAAAGGGGGCGCTCGGCGACAGCGCAAGCGCCCGGGCGCAGGGCGGCATCGCAGCCGTGCTCGAGGAGGGCGACAGCTTCGAAGCCCATATCAACGACACGATGACCGCTGGCGCGGGGCTGAACGACCGCAGAGTCGTCGAGCATGTCGTCGAGCATGCACCAGCGGCCATCGCCCGCCTGATCGACCTTGGCGTTCCGTTCGCCAGCGAAAATGGCGCGCTCCATCTGACCCGTGAAGGCGGCCACAGCCATCGACGGATCGTCCATGTCGCCGACGCAACCGGCTGGGCAATCAGCCAGGCGCTGGAAGCGGCCGCCGCCAAGCACCCAAACATCACGCTCGTGCCCGACATGGTCGCGATCGACCTGATCACCGGCCGGCATTCGACGCATTTCTCCACCAGCGGCGCGGTCCACGGCCTCTACGCCTACAGCCGAAAGAAGAAGCGCGTTGAGACGCTCACCGCGCGGGCGACGATCCTCGCGACCGGCGGCGCGGGACGCGCCTATCTCTATTCGACGGCGCCGCGGGGAGCGACCGGCGACGGCATCGCAATGGCGTGGCGGGCGGGCTGCCGGATTTCAAACATGGAATTCATGCAATTCCACCCAACCTGCCTCTACAGTCTGCAGGTCAAGAACTTCCTCATCACGGAGGCGGTCCGTGGCGAGGGCGGAATCCTGAAGCATCCGGTGACCGGACACCGGTTCATGCCCGATTATGACG
>JBKPJK010000097.1:0-8176 GCA_046730635.1 Pseudomonadota bacterium
GAGCATTGCTGCTCGCTTACGTAACGCGTCTGCAGGGTCGTAACGGGCGTGCAGGAACTGCCGCCGTCGGCGCAGCCCAGAATGGCGATTACGAAATAGCCCGGTCCCATTGTTCGTCCCTATCGTTCGGGGCGTTGAAACCACTGATTTCCCGTGCGGTTCCCGTCGTTTCGTGAGCGGCCAGTTTGCCCCGGCGCGGGCCCGCTCCTACCTTGGGCTCGATGGCCACGGACAACGCCCAGCAATCGAAGCCCAACGCCGGTTTCGCCGCGCTGTGGAGATTCCTGCCGATGCTATGGCCGAAGGGCGAGGCGGAGCTGCGGCTTCGCGTCGTCGTCGCCGTCGTGCTCGTGCTCGCCGGCAAAGCGGCGACGCTGCTCATGCCCTTTGCCTACAAGGCCGTTGTCGACGGCATGTCGGCGCATCGCCAGCCGTTCGGAATGGTGGCGATGCTGGTTGCCGGCTACGCCGCCGCGCGGTTCGCCGGGGTCCTCTCGGACAATCTGCGCAATGCCCTGTTCGAGAAGGTCGGCCAGGATGCGGCCCGGCGTCTCGCCGGACAGGTGTTCCGCCACGTCCATGACCTCTCGCTGCGCTTCCATCTTGAGCGGCGCACCGGATCGCTGACCAAGATCGTCGAGCGTGGGACCAAGAGCATCGACATGATGCTCTATTTCCTGCTGTTCAACATCGGGCCGACGCTCATCGAGCTCACAGCTGCTTGCGTGATTTTCTTCGTGAAGTTCGGCGCTGGGCTGGTCGCCGCGACCCTGGCGATAATCGCGATCTACATCCTGTTCACGCGGCGGGTTACCGAGTGGCGTTCGCAGCTTCAGCGGCAAATGAACGACGTCGACAACAAGGCGATCGGCCGCGCCGTCGACAGCCTCCTGAATTACGAAACGGTCAAATATTTCGGCGCCGAGGAACGGGAAGCCAAGCGATACGACGAGGCCGTGGGAGCCTTCGCCCGCGCCACCGTTCGCAACGAAGTCTCGCTCGCGTGGCTCAACATCGGCCAGGCCTTCATCACCAATCTGATGCTCGCCGGCGCGATGATCTTCACCGTGCGGGGCTGGAGCCAGGGCCGCTTCACGCCCGGCGACGTGGTGTTCATCAATACCATGCTGCTGCAGCTCTTCCGGCCGCTCGACATGCTCGGCTGGGTCTATCGGTCGATCCGCCAGGGACTGATCGACATGGAAGCGATGTGGGACCTTCTCGACACGCCTGCGGAGATCGAAGATCGCGCCGGAGCGCAGTCCCTCGTGGTGACCAACGGCGCTCTTCGCTTCGAGAATGTGCGCTTCGGGTATGAAAAGGACCGCGAGATTCTGCGCGGGCTCGACCTCGACATTCCCGCCGGAACCAGCTGCGCGATCGTCGGACCGTCGGGTGCGGGCAAATCGACGATCGCGCGGCTGCTGTACCGCTTTTACGATCCGACCGCCGGCCGAATCTTGATCGACGGCCAGGATATCGCGGACGTGCAGCAAAAGACTTTGCGCAGTGCGATCGGCATCGTCCCGCAGGACACGGTGCTGTTCAACGATACGATCGGTTACAACATCGCCTATGGCCGCGGCGGTTCCTCGCAGGAGGAGGTCGAGGCCGCGGCCAAAGGGGCCGCGATCGACCGCTTCATCGCCGTCCTTCCGGAGCGCTACGATTCGATGGTCGGCGAGCGTGGACTCAAATTGTCGGGCGGCGAGAAGCAACGCGTCGCAATCGCCCGCACGCTGCTCAAGAATCCGCCGATCCTGGTGCTCGACGAAGCGACAAGTGCGCTCGACAGCCGCACCGAGCAGGCGATCCAGGAGACGCTCGATAGGGTCGCGGAAAGCCGCACCACCATCATGATCGCGCACCGTCTATCGACCATCGTCGACGCCGATCAGATCGTGGTGCTCGACGAAGGCCGGGTCGTCGAGCGGGGCACGCATGACGAGTTGCTGGAGCTGGACGGACTCTACGCCGAGCTATGGCAACGGCAGGCTGCCGAGCAGCTCGCCGACGAGATTGCGGAGGCCGCCGAATGATCAGGGCCGGCGCAAGCCGCGCAGAATGTTCCCTTCGGTGCTGAGATAGAGCCGTCGATAATCGACGCGCGGGCTGTCGGCGAAGATCAGATAATAATATTTCATCTGCTCAGACCACCAGTAGCCGGGGCAATGGTCACTCTGACGCTTGGGATTCGCGGTCACGTCCGCGAGGTCGGCATAACCGTAGCGCGCCTTGTTCCAGCGCTTCATCGCCAGATAATGATTGCGCACGATGTGGCGCCACTCGTCGCGACGATCGATCAGCCAATGGTTGAATGCCGCGTCCGCTAGCTCCGGACGAAGGTCGTTGGTCTTGCTTAGCGCATGCATATCCGTTGAATCGATGCTTTCGGGAAGAACTCCGTAACGCGCCTGAACCTTGGCCCAGGTGCGTGTGTGCGCTTCTCCGACCGCGCCGTCGCCGCCCTGGGCAAGCAGCCCGCCGTAGAACGACCCAAGCTCATCCTGCTCCGTGTCGAGCGGCTCGCCAGTCTCGAAATCGACGTTGGCGAACCACAGCTCGGTTCCGCTTCTCAGCGACTGATGCTTCAGGATGGCCTCCGTGCAGGCGCGGTACATGGCGAGGCAGTTGCGATCACCGAGCAGGTCCCAGCCGTCCCACAGATATTCGTAGAAACTGTCGGAGGGGGGACCGATCGTGGCGCGGCGGCTTTTCCACTGCCCGGTCATGCAATCGATGCTGTCCGCCAGAAGGCCGATCTTTGAGCGTCGCTCGAACATGGAAACCAGCGCGCGCTTGGCGGCGGCGCGGTAGCGATTGTCGCCGGTCGCCATGCTGAGGAAGCCGAACTCGGGGAGGAACGTCCCCGTCTCGGCAGGATTGGTGATCGGGTCGCGAAGCGCCCCGGTGCGCAGGTTGATGTAGCGATGCGGGATCCCGATCGGCGACGCGTCGAAGCTCGGCAGCAAGCGATCCGCGAGGTCCTTGGCCTTTGCCAGCAGCATGGAGTCGCCGCACGCGTGGTAAGCGGACAGCAGGCCGCCGACGAGGCGGATCGAGGTTTCGAACACCGAAACTTCTCCGTCGACATCGAAGTCGAGCTTGGTCCGCAGCCATTCCACGCCGTCGCGGAATTCCTCGTCCAGCCCCATCACCCACAAGGTGTCGAGCGCCTCGATCAGTGACAGGCCGAGATGGTGGTTCTTGAGCGGAAAGCTTTCGAAGCCTCCGCTGATCGGCTTGATCTGGTCCTTGCCCCAAGCATGCTCGCGATAGTTTCGCCACGCCCAGCGCATTTCCCTTCGAACGTCTTCGCCGAGGGCGCGCCAGTCGGTCGAACCGGCAAGCGCTCGCGAAGGAAGAAGGAGAGCGCCGCCGCTCATCTGAAGCATCGCTCGTCGCGTGATCCGCGGAATCCGCATCGCACGAGGCTAGCCCGCGCGGGTCGCTGACGCTACTCGCCACTGGCATTCATGACCGACCTGCACGACATCCTCAAAACGACGTTCGGCTTCGACCACTTCCGCGGCGTGCAGGGGGAGGTGATCGGTCGTGTCATGGCGGGGAAGCACACGCTCGCCGTGATGCCGACGGGCGCCGGCAAGTCGCTTTGCTACCAGCTGCCCGCAGTGGCTCGCGACGGCACCGCGCTCGTCATCTCACCGCTGATTGCTTTGATGCACGACCAGATCCGCAGCGCGAATGCCATCGGGCTGCGCGCTGCCTCGCTGACATCCGCCGACGCGGATCGCCAAACGACCGTGCAACGCCTGAGGGCCGGCGAGCTCGACCTGCTCTACGTTGCACCTGAGCGAGCGACGGGTGAGGCTTTCCGTCGCCTCGTGAGCAGCGTGAACCTGACGCTGATCGCCATCGACGAAGCACATTGCGTGAGCGAGTGGGGGCACGATTTCCGTCCCGACTATCGGCAGTTGGGACCCCTGCTCGAGGACAATGCAAATGTTCCGCGGTTGGCGCTGACGGCAACGGCGGATCGGAGGACTCGCGCCGACATCCTGACCCAACTCGGCCTTCCCGAGGAGGGGCTGATCGTCGCGGGATTCGACCGCCCGAACATCCGTTATCACGTGCGGCCGCGCGACGGCCTCAACGCGCAATTGAAGGCACTTGTTGCACAGCAACCCGGGCCGGGAATCATCTACGCGCAGAGCCGCGACAAGGCCGAACGGATCGCGGAGCATTTGGGCGCCGCCGGTCGGCCCGCGCATCCCTATCATGCCGGCCTCGATCCGCAGGTTCGAGCGCGTAACCAGGCGGCGTTCGTCGAGTCCGAGGAAATGGTGATCGCCGCGACCGTGGCCTTCGGCATGGGCATCGACAAGCCCGACGTCCGCTTCGTGGCGCACGCAGGCATCCCCAAGTCGATCGAAGCTTATTACCAGGAAACCGGCCGTGCCGGACGCGACGGCGAACCTGCGGAAGCCTGGCTGTTCTGGGGCGCCGAGGATTTCGCGCGAGCGCGCCAACGCGTCGAGACGGAGGTCGAGTCGCACCGGCGCGCCGGCGAGCGCGAGCGTCTGAACGCGCTCGCCGCCTTCGTCGAAGCCGCGACCTGCCGCCGAACGATCCTGCTCCGTCATTTCGGAGAAGATCCGCCCGAAACTTGCGGAAATTGCGACAATTGCCTCGACCCTCCTGCGACGGTCGACGCAACGGAGGTCGCGCGCAAGTTACTGTCGGCCGCGTTCCGGACCGAGATGCGGTTCGGGGTCGGCCACCTCGCCGACGTCCTAGCCGGCAATGACAGTGAGAAGGTGCGGAGCGCGGGGCACGACCGCCTGTCGGTATTCGGTATCGCCACGGCGGAAGAGCTTCCGCTCGTCCGGCCTGTCGCTCGCGCGCTGATCGCTCGCGACGCATTGCGCTCCGATGCCTATGGCGGGCTCAGCTTCGGGCCCGGGGCAAAGCCGATCCTGAAAGGTGAGCAGCAACTCACGATTGCGATTCCACCAGCCCGCAAGCGCCCTTCGCGCCGCCATTCGGACTATCCGGCCGATCCCTTGTTCGACGCTCTCCGCGAAGCCCGTCGGAAGCTTGCCGCTGATGCGGGGGTTCCGCCCTACGTGGTCTTCCACGACTCGACGCTGCGCGAGATCGCTGCGCGTAAACCGCGCGATCTCAATGCCTTGGCTGAGGTCCAGGGAGTCGGCGCCGCAAAACTCGAACGTTACGGCGAAGCCATGCTGGCAGTCCTTTCGACCAACGGCTGATGTTCAGGCTTGCGTAAGTCGCGAGTCGGTTGAAGAGCCTGAATCCACAAAAAATTTCCGACGTTCGGGGAGAATCATGATCCGCAACCTTCTGCTCGCGACGGCCGCGATTGCCGTTGCCACGTCCACCGCTCATGCCGCAGCGCCGCGCAAGGCATCGGCCGCCGCATCGGCGACCTTGCCGTCTTCCAACCCGTTCGCGAAGCCGAGCGCTCTTCCGTTCGAGACGCCCGATTTCTCGAAGATCAAGGACAAGGACTATCTACCCGCGTTGCTTGCCGGAATGGCGCAGCAGAAGGCCGAGGTGACGGCGATCGCCAACCAGAAAGGGACCCCGACCTTCGAGAATACGGTCGCAGCGATGGAGAAGTCGGGGCGACTGCTCGAGCGAGCCGCGCTCGCGTTCAACGCGGTCAACGGCGCCAACACCAACGACACGCTCCAGGCAACCGACACCAAGACCGCACCGCTGTTCGCCGAGCACAACGACTTCATCAACCTCAACGCCAAGCTCTACCAGCGCTTCAAATATCTGCACGACCACCAGGCCGAGCTGAACCTCAATCCCGAACAGGCGAAGCTCCTCGACGTCTATTATAAGGGCTTCGTCCACGCCGGCGCCGAGCTGCCGCCCGCCAAGCAGGCGCAGCTGAAGGTCATCAACAAGCGCCTCAGCACGCTGTCGACTGAGTTCGGCCAGAAGCTGCTCGCGGCCGCCAAGGCCGGCGCGCTGCACGTCACCGACAAGGCGGCGCTAGCCGGACTTTCGGACCAGCAGATCGCCGCCGCCGCCGAGGCCGCCAAGGGCCGCAAGGTCGCGGGCTACGTGATCCCGCTGCAGAACACCACGCAGCAGCCTTCGCTCGAATCGCTCAGCAACCACGACACTCGCCAGAAGCTGTTCGACGCCAGCCTCAACCGCGCCGAGCAGGGCGACGCCAACGATACCCGGGCGGTGGTCAGCGAGCTTGCGCAGCTCCGCGCCAAGAAGGCCGCTCTGTTCGGCGCCGCGAACTTCGCCGACTACACGCTCTACGATCAGATGGCGAAGGATCGCGCGACGGCGGTCGGCTTCCTCGCGCGCCTCGCGCCCGCCGTGTCGGCGAAGGAGCAGAAGGAGTGGGCCGACATCGTCGCTCTGGCCAAGTCGCAGGGCGCGACCTTCCAGCCGACCGCGGCCGACTGGAACTATTACGCCGAGCAGATCCGCAAGCAGCGCTACGCGCTCAACAGCGACGACCTGAAGCCATATTTCGAGTTCAACAAGGTGCTCGAGGACGGCGTCTTCTATGCCGCCAACCAGCTCTACGGGCTGACGTTCAAGGAACGGAAGGACATCCCGACCTGGAACCCCGACATGCGCGTCTTCCAAGTCTACGACCAGGACGGCAAGGAACTGGCGATCTTCATGATCGACCCGTGGAAGCGCGACAACAAGAACGGCGGCGCGTGGATGTCGAACTTGGTCAACCAGTCGTACCTGCGCGGAACCAAGCCCGTCGTGTTCAACGTCGAGAACTTCACCAAGCCGGCGCCGGGCCAGCCCGCGCTGATCAGCTGGGACGACGTGACGACGATGTTCCATGAGTTCGGCCACGCGCTGCACGGCATGTTCGCGTCGCAGCAATATCCGACGCTGTCGGGCACCAGCGTGGCGCGCGACTTCGTCGAGTTCCCGTCGCAGTTCAACGAGAATTGGGCGCTCGATCCGAAGATCCTGCCGCACTTCGCCGTCCACTATCAGACCGGTCAGGTGATCCCGCAGTCGTTGATCCAGAAGGTGCTCGCCGCGCGGACGTTCAACCAGGGCTATGAGGTCGGCGAAGCGCTCGAAGCTGCACGGCTCGACCTCGACTGGCACTCGCTTCCGGCGAGCGCGCCGAGGCAGGACGTCGACAAGTTCGAGGTCGATGCCCTGGCCAAGGGCGGGTTCGACACGAAGGACGTGCCGCCGCGCTACCGCTCGAGCTACTTCCTGCACATCTGGGCCAACGGCTATTCGGCGAGCTATTATGCCTATGCCTGGACGCGCATGCTGGGGCAGGACGCGTTCAACTGGTTCCAGACCCACGGCGGCCTGACCCGCGCCAACGGCCAACGCTTCCGCGACATGGTCCTGTCGCGCGGCAACACCCAGGATCTCGCCGAAATGTACAAGAACTGGGCGGGCCACGACCCGAGCATCCAGCCCTATCTGGATTATTACGGCCTGACTGGCGGTTCGGACGCCGGCGTGAAATAAAGAGGGGATGATCCGTCAGCTCGACGACCGGACCCTGGTGAGCGGCCAGATCGCTCCGCAGGAGGTCGCCGGGCTGGCTGCGCATGGCGTCACCGTCATCGTCAACAATCGTCCGGACGGCGAGGAGCCGGGACAGCCGCTTGCGGCGGACATCGAGGCTGCGGCAGCGGAGGCGGGGATTCCCTATCACTTCGTGCCGATCATCCGCGGCATCGGGCCTGCGGACGTCGACGAGATGCAGAAGGCGCTGCGCGAAGCCGGCGACGGCAAGCTGCTTGCCTTCTGCCGGTCGGGGAAGCGCTCGGCGCTGGTTTGCGCGCTTGTCCACCGCGAGGAAGGTGCGTCGCGCGAGGACGTCGAGCAGCGGCTGACCCGCGCCGGCTTCGACTGCGCTCCGATTTCCCACCTTCTCTAGAAAGGGTTCGCGTCACCTGCGGCCAGCTCGTCGGGGCGAGGAGCCCTGCCGAGGATGGCATTGCGGTGCGGGAAGCGGCCGAAGCGGGCGATGATGTCGCGGTGCTTCTTCGCGTAACCGATCTGCTCCCGGTCGTCGATTTCGGTGAAGAGCAGCAACGCGCGATTCTGGTCCTCGAGATCCTCGCTGTGCAGGAACGGCATGTAGAGGAACTTACGTTCGTCTCTCTGCAGCTGCTCGTCGAGGCCTTCCGCAATCGCCGCCTTCGAAATGGCAAGTGCGATG
>JBKPJK010000098.1:0-2022 GCA_046730635.1 Pseudomonadota bacterium
GCATTGGTGAGGCCGTGCGGCAAATGATGCAGACCGCCGAGCGGATAGGCCAGCGCATGCACGCCCGCGACGGGAGCGTTCGAGAAGGCCAGGCCCGCAAGGTGCGCACCGAGGAGCATCGCTCCTCGCGCCTCAAGATCGTGCGGCCGCTCGATCACCCTGAGGAGGTTCGAGCTCAACAGTCGCAGCGCCTCGCGGGCAAGCGCATCCGACAGAGGGTTCTTCAGCCGCGCGGACGTGTAGGCCTCGACCGCATGGACGATCGCGTCGATGCCGGTCGCAGCTGTCACGTGCGCCGGAAGCCCGAGGGTGAGCGTCGCGTCGAGCACCGCCCAGTCCGCAATCAGCGGCGCAGAATTGACTGCAAGCTTCACTCCGCCATCGCACGTGATCACGGAAATCGGGGTCGCCTCGGATCCGGTTCCAGCCGTCGTCGGCACCAGCGCGAGCGGCAGTCGGCGACCGTTCGCGACGTCCACTCCCCAGATTTCGTCGAGATCGTCCCCTGAGCCAAGAAGATATGCCGCGAGCTTCGCCACATCCATCGGACTTCCGCCACCCAAGGCGACGACGGAGGTGACTCCGGCGGATCGGCCGGCATCCACTGCGGCCAGAAGCGTTTCCTTCGACGGATCGGCTTCGACGTCGTCAAAAATCGTGACCTCGCGGCCAGCGGCGATCGCGCCTCGATAGGCTTCCGTCAGCCCCAGCTGCACAAGCTCGCGATCGGTCACGAACAGACATGGGCCCTCGGGAAGCTTGTCGGCCAGCGAGCGCGCCTGATCGGCTCCAGCCAGGAGCTTTGGTCCGGGATTGAAGGCGAACGGCCGCACGGCCGCCTAGTTAGACGCTGTGACCGCCGAGTCCACGCTCCAGCCGGCCCATCAGCGCTCGCGCCGGACTTTGCGGCGCTTCATCCTCCGCGCTCCCCTCGTCGATTCGCTTGATGCGCGCGTAGAGGTCGGCACTGGAATTGATCAGACGCTTGGCCGCCGGCGGAAGCTGGTTCACGACCAGCGGATCGCTGTCCTGCGCATTGCCCAACCGGCGCTCGGGACGGCGTCCCTCGATTGTCGCGATCTCGCCTGACTCGAGCGCCCGCTGGGTCAATAGCCAGGCGACGATGTGCATGATCCTCGTGGTGACCTTCAGCGACTCGCACGCAAAACCGACGCGGGCGAAAGGCTCGAGCGTCATGCGCTCGTCTCGCCCGGCATCGTCGAAATAGGAACGCGCCTCGTCCGCGAGCAGCATCGCCTCGGTGTAAAGCGAGTCGATCAGCCGCGACGTGATGCGCGCTTGTGGCGGAGATTCCGATTCTTCCATCCCGATCAGACTGCCATCTCAATTGAGGTCTGAAAACTTCCGACTTGCATGCTTAACGCTCCGCAAGCTCGTTCTGTCTCCCAAAGGGACGCCCTAACTGACAGACTTGTCCCGGAAAAGGACGGGTCAGGCAATGATATCGGGGATGTTCGAGTCGACGATCATCTGGATCTGATCCTTCAGCATGAGCTTGCGTCGTTTGAGTCGTGCAAGCTCCAGCTGGTCCCCCGTGGGTTCGGAGGAAAGCAGCCGAATTTGCTCGTCCAGGTCCCGGTGCTCAGCCTTCAGCAGTTCGAGATCGGCAGCCGGATGGTCATCGTTCATGGCGATCAAGTCTAGCGCACGAACGTTGCGCAGGAAAACCTAAAGGCACTCGACGGGACGCTCGCGGCACCGGGCGAGTCGAGAGATGGCCGGAGACAAACGGGCCGATTCGTGGTTTATTGCAAAGCGGTGACACTAACCTGAAAGGAACGGCACCAATGGACAAGGCAATGGTCGAGGAACTGGAGTCCAAGCACGCTGCTCTCCACGCTCTCATCGAAGAGGAAGAGCACCGGACTCATCCCGACGAAGACCTTCTCCACCGACTCAAGAAAGAGAAGCTTAGACTGAAGGACGAACTGGCCGGCCACCTCACCCACTAGAGGCGGCCTTTTTTGTGCGCGGCGACGCGTTCGGCCGCCGCGCCCTACA
>JBKPJK010000099.1:0-3007 GCA_046730635.1 Pseudomonadota bacterium
TGTCAGACTGACGCGGATCGCCGATCTTCACCTGCGCGAGGGTCTCCTCCAACCGAGCGACCAGGTCGTCTGCAATGGTTTCGTGGACGATGAGCCGTCTCAACGACGTGCATCGCTGGCCTGCAGTGCCGGCCGCAGAAAAAAGGATCGCGCGTGTAGCAAGCTCCAGGTCGGCGCTCGGGCAGACGATCGCGGCATTGTTGCCCCCGAGCTCGAGAAGCACGCGCCCGAAACGTCTGGCCACGCGGGGGCCGACCTCCCGGCCCATCGCCGTCGAGCCGGTCGCGGAAACCAAGGCGACGCGAGGATCATCGACCAGCGCTTCCCCGACGTCGCGTTCACCCTGAACGAGCTGAACCAGCCCCTCGGGCGCCTCTTCGAAGCGCTCCGTGATCCGGCGGCAAATCGCCATGACCAGCTCCGCGCACAACGGCGCCTTCTCGCTGGGCTTCCAGATGACCGGATTGCCGCAGACTAGCGCCAGCGCGGCATTCCACGCCCACACCGCCACGGGAAAATTGAACGCGCTGATCACGAGCACCGGTCCGAGCGGATGCCACTGCTCCATCATCCGGTGGTTGGGCCGCTCACTGGCGATCGTCAGTCCATAGAGCTGGCGCGAAAGTCCGACGGCGAAGTCGCAGATATCGATCATCTCCTGCACTTCACCCAGGCTTTCCTGGACGATCTTCCCCGTTTCCAGGGTGATCATCTTCGCAAGCACCGGCTTCACCTCGCGCAGTCGCTCACCTAGAAGGCGCACGAACTCGCCGCGCCTTGGCGCCGGGATTGAGCGCCAGCGTACGAAAGCCTCCATGGCGCGCTGGCAGGCAAGGTCGGGATCGCCGGGCGTCACTCGGCCGATCGGCTTTCCATCGATCGGCGAATAGCTCGTCAACCGGCCCGCCGAAGCGACGCCCGCCAGTTCGAGGATTTGCGCGGCTTCGTCCGAGGGAGTCATGCGAAAATCTCCTTGGCCCGGGTCATTGCAGCAACTCCGGCATCGATGGTTTCGTCCCTCTTGCCGAAGCACAACCGGACCAAGTGCCGGGGCGGATCATTTTCAGAGAAGGCCGACAGCGGTACGACCGCCACACCCGCCTGCTCAACCGCCGCAGTCGCGAAGCTCTCATCGTCGGCGGTGACGCCCGATGCCGCGAGATCGACGCACAGGAAATAGGTCGATGCGGCGTGAAGGACTTCGTAGCCCGACCGACCGAGTCCTTCGACCATGCGATCGCGGGCGCGGGTGAAGCGGTGCCGCATCGGCTCGAGCCAGGCGTCTCCCTCGTTGAGACCGTAGGCGACCGCCGCCTGGAGGTTGGGCGCCGTCGCGAAGGTCAGGAACTGATGCGCACGGGCGACCACGTTCGCCAGCTCCCGTGCGGCGACCATCCAGCCGACCTTCCAACCGGTGAGGGAAAATATCTTACCCGCCGAGCCGATCTTGATGGTGCGCTCGGCCATTCCCGGTAGCGACAGCAAAGTCGTGAAGGGCTGATCGTCGAGGAGGATGTGCTCCCAAACCTCGTCACTGATGACGATGAGGTCGTGCTGGCGCGCGAATCCCGCGAGAATCTCAAGCTCCTCGCGGTCGAACTGCCGGCCCGCCGGGTTGTGCGGATTGTTGAACAGGATCGCCCGAGTTCGCGGACTCAAGGCAGCCTCGATGCTTTCGCGTTCGAGCCTCCAACCCGGCGGCTGCAAGGCGATTTCGCGCGGAATGCCGCCCGCCCTCCGGATCATAGGCGCGTAGCTATCATATGCCGGTGTGAAGATGAGCACTTCATCTCCGGGCTGCACCGTCGCCAGGATCGCCGCTCCAAGCGCTTCGGTTGCACCGCTGGTCACGCAGATGTTGTCGGCCTGCAGGTCCAGATCGTGATGCCTGCGGTAGTGAGCGGCCACGGCTTCACGCAGCACCGCCAATCCGCGCGAAGGAGGATATTGGTTCGAGCCTTCTTTTAGAGCTCGGGCCGCTGCGTCGAGGACCTCCTCCGGCCAGCCAAAATCGGGGAACCCCTGCCCCAGGTTCACGGCGCCATGCTTCGCCGCAAGTCCCGACATGCGCTCGAAGACGCTCGTCTTCATCTGTTCGTAGAGTGGATTCACGAGTGTCTCACCGCTGATCGGCACCGCAATAGCCGCATGCGCCCGACGATGAAGCAACTTTTGCTTCGCAGATGCATTCGCCCAGACAATCAGAGATTTACGAGAGAATAATGGCTGAAAGTCACGATATCATTTTGCACCGAATGGTTCTGCCCGAGCACACCTGTCCGTACGGACTGCTCGCC
Organism: Pseudomonadota bacterium; assembly: GCA_046730635.1. Classification (GTDB taxonomy): domain Bacteria; phylum Pseudomonadota; class Alphaproteobacteria; order Sphingomonadales; family Sphingomonadaceae; genus Sphingomicrobium. The sequence continues at coordinate 2,298 of JBKPJK010000099.1, forward strand.
AAGCGCATGCTCGAGGACGCCGGCTTGCCCTTCGAAGACCGGGTGCTGACGTCCCGCGAACAAGTCGACGCGTTCAAGGAAGAGCATGGTGTCGCGACGACGCCGCTAGTGTTCATCGACGGGGAACGGATTGGGGGCAGCGAGGAGCTGGCGGAGTTCCTGGAAACGGTCGAGCAGGCACGCTAAAGCAGCACGCCCGCCTCGCGCATCTGTTCAATTTCCACGCTGGAATAGCCAAGCTCGTCGAGAATCGCCTCGCCGTCCTCGCCCTCGCGACGAGGCGCGGTGGGCGGACCGGTATGGGTATCGGAGTATCGCGGAGCGGGCGACGGCTGGATCACGCCATCTAACTCGATGAACGTCCGGCGAGAGGCATTGTGCGGATGCTGGGGAGCTTCGACCAGATCCAAGACTGGCGCGACGCAAGCGTCCTTCCCGGCGAAATGCTGAGTCCATTCGTCGCGAGTCCGACTTCCAATGACGGCTTCAATGTCCGCGCGGCCCGCATCTTGCGGAAGGCCTAGGCCGTCGAGCAAGGCGCGCCGGAATTGCGGTTCCACCGCACCGACAGCCAGGAACTTTCCATCCGCGCAACGATAGACGCGATAAGCAGGATCGCCTCCGTCGAGCAGGTTGGATTCCCGCTCGCCTCGCCAGAGTCCGGCCGAATGGAGACCGTAGGTCAGTGCGCCGACTAAAGCCGCGCCATC
>JBKPJK010000100.1:0-11510 GCA_046730635.1 Pseudomonadota bacterium
CAAGGTCCCGGCCAACCGGCTCGAGCTCGAAGTCACCGAGGGCGTCTTCCTCGGCGACAACGGTTCGACGCTCGACGTCCTCAAGCGCCTTCGCGCGCTCGGCGTGGGGATCGCGCTCGACGACTTCGGTACGGGCTATTCGTCGATCGGCTATCTGAACAAGGCGATCTTCCACAAGCTGAAGATCGACGGCAGCTTCGTCCGCGAAGCCGGCTCGCGTCCCGAGAATGTCGCGATCATCCAGTCCATCGTTCAGCTAGCGAAAAGCTTCCGCATGTCGGTGACCGCCGAGGGCGTCGAGACTGCCGAGGATTTCGAGCGGATGCGTGAGCTCGGCTGCGATACGATCCAGGGCTATCTGTTCGGTCGCCCTCTCGTCTACGACCGCGCCAACCAAATGGTCATCGGCCTCGGCGCCAAAAGATTGGCCGGCTAGGCCGCGGCCGCCGCTTCCGGCTGCGTGAGCAGCCGCCAGTTCATCCGCGGGTAGGAATGCAACTGCTTGCCCAGGCTGCTGGTGATGAAGGTCAGCCGCTCGACCGTGCGGCTGTGGATCAGAGGCCCCGCATCCAGGTATCGGAACGGCGTGCCGTGCGCGAGGCGGAGGAACTCCGCCTTGTCGCGTTGGCGGTCGCCGGTGATCAGGACGTCGCTCAGCGTCTCGCCGAACTGGGGGTGATCGAACACTTCCCAGAAGACGTTCTTGAACGCGCCGACGACGCGCGCCTGCGGGAAGCGACGCTGAAGTTCTTCCGCTCCGCTCGTGTCCCACGGCGTCACGAAGTCGCTGTAATCCGCGTTGAACGGGTTGCTGATGTCGATCAGCAGCTTGCCGGTCAGGCTCGCACATTTGCGGTCGAGCAGGTCGAAGAGGCCGTCGCGGATGAACACCGCCGGCAGGATGGCCCTGGCCGATAGCGCGTCGGAGTTGCAGCCCGCGCGAAGGCTCGGAATCCGCAGCTTGTCGACGATCTCCGCCGCACGGTCCGAATCGCGCGAGCCGAGGATCACCCGCTTGCCTGCCCGAGCGAACATCGCCGCGAGACGCGAGCCCATCAGCCCGGTCCCAAGCACCCCCAGATCCGCCTCCCCCGCACTGAACTCGACCATAAGCTGTCCTTTCACCATTCCCCGCAGCGGGCAGCCTGCTACGCCTGCGAATCGCACGCGAGCCAACGAAAGCGGCGTTCCCGTCGATAATCAGTGCTTATGAGCGCAGGGCGGTTCGGCTGCTCGTCGCATTCGTCTGGATGGATCGGCACCTTTGTCGAGCCCGCAACGGGTGATAGCCCAGACAATAAAGGGAGCGCCCGACATGAACCTTCGACTGCTCATCACCGCAGCGTTCTTGAGCTTCGGATCGGCAGCGAACGCCGCGCCGGTCCTCGCCCCGCCGGCACCTCTCGCGGCCGGGTTTCAGCAATATGTGCGCGTTCCCGCCGGACGCATCGCGCTGAACCATGTCCGGGTGATCGACGGCACGGGCGCCGCTCCGGTCGAGGATCAGACCATCCTCATCGACGGCGCGCGCATTGCCGCAGTGCAATCTTCTTCGGCTGCCGTTCCCGAAGGCTACACGACCCTGGACCTCGCCGGCGCCAGCGTCATGCCGGGAATCGTCGGCATGCATAACCATCTCTTTTATCTGCAGCGTCCGAACATCGATGCGTCCGGCCATTTCGACAGCCCGATCATCGTTCCCCAAATGACCTTCAGCGCGCCGCGTCTCTACCTTGCGAACGGCGTGACGACGATGCGGACGACAGGGAGCGTCGAACCCTACACCGACCTCAGCCTGAAACGCGAAATCGATGCCGGGCGGCTGGTGGGGCCGCACCTCGACGTCACGGGCCCCTATCTCGAAGGACCCGGCGCATTCTTCATCCAGAACCACCAAATCACGTCGCCCGAAGATGCTCGCAGGGAGGTCGCCTTCTGGGCCGATCAGGGCGTGAATTCCTTCAAGGCGTACATGAACATCACCCGCGCCGAGCTGAAGGCCGCGATCGACGAGGCGCATCGCCATCACCTCAAACTGACCGGCCATTTGTGCTCCGTTACATATCCGGAGGCAGTCGCGCTCGGAATCGACAATCTCGAGCACGGCTTCTTCGTCAACACGCAGCTCGATCCCGGCAAGCAGCCAGATAAATGCCCCGACTCTTCCGGAACGCCGACGCTGCTGGCGATGAAGCCAGGAAGCCCTGCGGCCAATGAACTGATCCGGCTGCTCGTCGGCCATCATGTCGCGGTGACGTCGACATTGCCCGTCTTCGAACAGAGCGTGCCGCTGCACGCGCCGCTCCAGGCGCGGCAGATGGCCGTGCTGACTCCGCAGGCGAAGGAGTCTTACCTGTACCTGCGCAATTTGACCTCCAGCCGGGCCGGGACGCCGCGTGGGGATGAATCGGCGCAGGCCTACAAGAACGACCTTGGGCTCGAACGGCAGTTCGTGGCGGCCGGAGGATTGCTCATTGCCGGGCCGGACCCCACCGGAAACGGAGGCGTAATCCCCGGCTTCGGCGATCAGCGCGAGCTGGAGCTTCTCGTCGAGGCCGGCTTCACACCCCTGGAAGCGATCCGGATCGGCACCCTCAACGGTGCCACCTACCTAGGTCTCGCCGATCGCATCGGCTCGATCGCACCGGGCAAGAACGCCGATTTGCTCGTGATCCGCGGCAACCCTGCCGCCAACATCAACGACGTCGAGAAGGTCGACATCGTCTTCAAGGACGGAGTCGGGTTCGATAGCGCCAAGCTGATCGACAGCGTGAAGGGCCGATACGGCCAATACTGATCCGGCCGGCGAACATTCAACTGAATCAAGCTGATTGACCGACTCGGTCGCCGGGGCGCACTGCGCCGCTGGCCGCGTTCTCTGTGGCATATCAGAATTCTGGCCGAGCCAAGCGTTCGCGTTCCAACTCAGTCCAGGAGATCTGAACATGTCCTCACTGCGCCTTCCGATTGCTCGCCGGCATTTTCTGGCATCGACAGTTGCGGGCTCGGTAGGGCTTCTTCTCCCCTTATCTCCCGCCCAGGCGGCGACCACGCCCACCCCGCCCGGCGCTCAGAGCCTCGCCGAAGGCGGATCGACGACCGAAGCTCCGGCGATCGCCGGAAGCTCTTTCATCGGCGCGACTGCGGCCGTGCCCCCGGCGTCGGGCGACACCTCCATTCGCCCCTTCAAATATCGCGCGACGGATGAGGATCTTGCCGATCTAAAGCGACGGATCAAAGCGACGAGATGGCCGGAACGCGAAACGGTCAATGACGATACGCAAGGCGTGCAGTCGGCAACGATGCACAAGCTCGCCGACTATTGGGCAAATCAGCACGATTGGCGACGCGCCGAGGCGCAGATCTTCTCCTATCCTAACTTCGTCACGAATATCGACGGGCTCGACATCCACTTCATTCACGTAAAGTCGAAGCATCCGAATGCTCTTCCAGTCATCGTCACCCACGGTTGGCCAGGCTCGATCATCGAGCAATTGAAGATCATTGGGCCGCTGACCGATCCGACCAAATATGGCGGGAACGCGGCCGACGCGTTCGACGTCGTGATCCCATCGCTCCCCGGCTACGGCTTCTCCGGCAAGCCCAACTCGGCCGGCTGGGACGTACCCCACATCGCCCGGGCCTGGGCGACTTTGATGAACCGCCTCGGCTACACGCGCTACGTCGCGCAAGGCGGCGACTGGGGCAATGCGATCAGCGAGACGATGGCGCTGCAACAGCCACCCGGACTTCTCGCGATTCACACGAACATGTCGGCCACCATTCCAGCTGCAATCGGGAAACTCATTCCGGCGGGGCCGGAGCCGAACGGACTTTCCGCCGACGAGAAACACGCGTGGGACCAGCTGGTCGACTTCTTCTCGCACGGCCTTGGCTACGCGAATGAAATGACGCAGCGGCCCCAGACGCTCTACGGGATAGCGGACTCGCCGGTCGGTCTTGCCGCATGGATCCTCGACCATGACATCCAGAGCTACCGGCTGATCGCGCAAGTCTTCGATGGCGCGCACGAGGGTCTCACGCGTGACGACATTCTCGACAACATCACGCTCTATTGGCTGACCAATACGGCGGTTTCGTCGGCCCGGCTTTATTGGGAAAATCGCAACGCGAAGGGCGGCTTCTTCGATCCCCGCGGATTGCCGCTGCCTACGGGTGTCAGCGCGTTCCGCTCGGAAATCTACCAGGCGCCGGAGACGTGGGCGCGCGCGGCTTACCCGCACCTCGTCTTCTATCGGGCGCACGACAAGGGAACGCATTTCGCGGCATGGGAGCAGCCGCAGTTGCTGACCGAAGATATGCGCGAGACGTTTCGGTCGGTCCGGACGCGGTGATAGTCCAGGTGTTGCGGGCGTCGGCCTAGTACGACGCCCGCTGCCTTCGCTCCGATGTAAGGGAGGCGACTATGGTTCTTGCACTGTTGCTGGCCGCAGCTGCTCAGGCCAGCCCGACGCCGGATGCTCAGCAGGCAACCGGCATAACCCGCACCGATCTTCAAGAGCACGACCTCAGCATTGCCGGATGGGCGACCGTCCAGATGCGCGTGGACTTCGCGCCGGGCGCCACTGCTCCGCGTCACGTGCATAGCGGTGACGAGATCGTCTACGTCCTCAAGGGCAGGATCGAATATCGGCTCGATGGCCTGCCGCGCGCAACGCTGAACGCCGGCGACGTGCTCTTCATCCCAAAGGGGAAGCCGCATTCCGCCGCGAATGTTGGGCTAGAGCCTGCATCCGAGCTCGCGACCTACGTTGTGCAGAAGGACCAGCCCCTGTCAGTGCCGCTTCCGTGAGCGGCCACGGCATCGATCGCCGGACGTTCTTTGGCGCTGTAGCGGCCGCTGCGGCGACTTCCCGGCTGGGAGCAGCAAGCATGGCGAAAAGCGATTTCGCACCGTTGAAGAAGGTGAGGACCGGTCTTCTCGATATCGGCTATGCGGAGGCTGGGCCGTCTAGCGGTCCGCCTGTAATCCTTCTCCACGGCTGGCCGTACGACATTTACAGCTTCGCCGAGGTCGCGCCGATCCTGGCTTCCAGCGGCAAACGCGTCCTCATCCCGTTCCTGCGGGGCTATGGCGCGACGCGCTTCCTATCTCCGACCACGCCGCGGAGCGGAGAGCCGGCAGCGACCGCCGCCGATCTCATGGACTTCATGGATGCACTGCACGTTCGCAACGCCGTTTTGGCCGGCTTCGACTGGGGCGCTCGCACCGCAGACGTGGTCGCCGCCCTCTCGCCCGAGCGCGTGAAGGGCCTCGTATCTGTGAGCGGCTACCTGATCGGAAGCCAGGCGAGCGGGAAGCAGCCGCTGCCGCCGGCCGCGGAATATCAATGGTGGTATCAATTCTATTTCGCGACGCCGCGCGGGGAGCTCGGCTACGCGCAGAACCGGCACGACTTCAACAAGCTGATCTGGAAGCTCGCGTCGCCGAAATGGAATTTCGACGATGCAACCTACGAGCGGTCCGCGGCCTCCTTCGACAATCCGGACCATGTCGCCGTCGTGATCCATAATTACCGCTGGCGGATGGGCTTGGCTGAGGGGGATCCCCGCTATGCCGGGATCGAAGATCGCCTTGCGAGCCTGCCGTCGATCTCCGTTCCGACGATCACGATGGAAGGCGATGCGAACGGTGCGCCGCACCCTGCGCCGGAGGCCTATCGCGCGAAATTCACCGGCAAATACGAACACCGGACGATCACCGGTGGAATCGGCCACAATCTTCCGCAGGAAGCACCCGCGGCGTTCGCCAAGGCGGTGATCGACGTTTCCGGCTGATCAATAACGCGCGAGGATGAAGGCGCGAGCGGCGCGATATTCGTCGGGAGTGACGCGCCCGTCGCCATTGGTATCGGCCACCTTCCGGAATTCGGCGGCTGCGGCCTGCGCCTCCGCGTCCGAGATCATGATGTCATGGTCGGCGTCGTAGAATTTCAGCGCCCAGTTCATCAGCACCCAATCGCTTTCGAACAAAGCTCGCGCTTCGGGTGCCACGCGAACGCTAGCCGGCGTCGGTTGCTGAGGGGGATCCGCGGCAGCCGCGGCCATCGTCGCCAAGAACAGCAGTGCAGTGACCATGGCGCCTCAACGCCCGAATCGCCGTTGCGTTCAGCTTTGCCCTGCGAGAGCTGTGCGCACGGCCCTGTCGAGCGCGTCGGCGCGGAACGGCTTGGCGAGCAATGGAGCGTCGGGCGCCGTGCGTTTGACGGCGTCGGTCTCGCTGTATCCGGATACGAACAGGATCGCCTGGTCGGGCCGCGTTTCGAGGATTCGGCTCGCGACCTCGGCGCCGGACATACCGGGCATGATGAAGTCCAGGATGACCAGGTCCGGTGCTTCGCGGGCGACCTCGGCGAGGCCTTCTTCGCCGGCACTCGCCTCCCGCACCCGGTAACCCTGCTCCTCCAGGGTCTCGACCATGAAGCCGCGGACGTCGGGATCGTCGTCGATGACCAGGATGGAACGGCTTGCGGGAGCTTTGCGGTGCGCAACCGGCTCCTCGGCGCCGGCCGCCGCTTCCTCCGGCGCGCTGTCGGCCCGACGGAACAATAGGCTGACGGACGTCCCTTGGCCGGGCGTGCTCTCGATCCGCGCGGCCCCGCCCGACTGGCGGGCCATTCCATAAACCATCGACAGGCCCAAACCCGTCCCCTTGCCGACCTCCTTCGTCGTGAAGAAGGGCTCGAACGCGCGCTCCAGGACTTCGGGGGGCATGCCCACGCCGGTGTCGCTGATCGTCAGCTCGATATAGTCGCCGTCCTCGAGCTCGGGATCGTTGGAGATCCGTACAGGCTTGCTCACGAAGTTCAGGACGCCGCCCTCCGGCATAGCGTCCCGCGCGTTGATCGCGAGGTTGAGCACCGCGACCTCGAGCTGCGTCGGATCGGCCATGACCGGCATCATCGCCTCGTCGAGGTCGAACCTTTTCTCGATCCCCGGCCCGAGCACGTTCCTGAGAAGCGGCCGCATGTTCTGGATCAGCGGCGCGACAAAGGTCGGCGTCACCTCGAGGCGCTGGACCCGGCTGAAGGCGAGAAGCTGGCCCGTCAGCCTGGCTCCACGTTCGGCCGCGGCAAGCGCGTTCTCGGCGTAGCGCCTCAGCTTCGGGTCCTCGGTGCGCTTCGCGACGATGTCGAGCCCGCCGACGACCACGGTCAGCAGGTTGTTGAAGTCGTGCGCGATGCCGCCCGTCAGCTGTCCGAGCGCCTCCATCTTCTGGCTCTGACGGAGCTGCTCCTGAGCGGCCTTGAGGTCGGTGATGTCGCGCGCTTCGAACAGCAGGTAGAGGATCGAATTGTCGGGCGCCCGCACCGGCTGGACGGAGACGTCGAGGAAGGCGGTCGGGTGACCGTCGCGCTCCATCTTGACCTCGGTCGTGAACACGTCGCCCTTGGCTGCCTTCGCGATTCCGCGCTTCATGACGGGGATGTGCTGCGGATAGGCCTGCATGGTCGGCGCGTCCCACAGCTTCTTTCCGATCGCCTCGCTGGGGTCCTCGTAGCGCCACATCTCGCGCCGGTTGTTGACGGCGATTACGGTGCCGTCGGGCTTGAGCAGCACCATGACCTCGAGTGCCGCTTCGAACACCGCACGGAACTGCGCTTCGGACGCCGCGAGCTGGGCCGTCTGCGCCTCGACCTGGCGGCGAAGCTCGAGCTCGGCCTCCTTCGCGACCGTGATGTCGCTGCCCACGCCGATGAAGCCCACCAGCTCACCGTCTGGGCCGAATCGCGGCTGCGAGACCGTGCGCAGCCAGCGATATTCCCCGTCGTGCCGGCGATACCGGGCTTCGAGGGAGAACGGCTCGAGCGAGGCTTCGCCGGCGACGCTTTCGGCAACGACCCTGTCCACGTCGTCCGGATGGATTCGCGTCCGCCAGTCGAGCGTCCGGGCCTCCTCATGGCCGCAGCCCGGTCCGCAGGCGAATTCGGCATAGGCCTCGTTGACGAAGTCGCGAACGCGGTCGAGCCGCGTCACCCACATCAGCGCCGGGGCCGAGTTGGCGATCCGTCGGAACCGCTCCTCGCTTTCCCGGATCGAGCGTTCCGCAATGCGCTGTTCGGTCACGTCGGTAATGACGATGACGACACCCTCGACCTCGTTCGTGGCCGGGTTGACCCACGGCACGTAGTCGCTCTGTGCAGCGATGGGGCCGCGGGTCGGGTGATCGAAGCTGGACGCGAAGAACTTGCGCTCGCCGGCCATGGCCGCCGCGAGCATGGGCTCACGCTCGGCGTAGGCTCTCTTGCCGATCACCTCCGGCATTTTGAGGCCGATCATCTCGCGCCGGGACCGCCCCAGCCATTCGGCGAGCGGCTTGTTCATGAATCGGTAGCGGTGCTCGCGATCGACATAGGCAGTCATGACCGGAAGCAGATCGGCAAGAGCGAGCAGGCCGGGGCCGCTGAACATAGCCGGCGGCAGGTCGAGCGGAAGCGGCAGGTCCGTCGTTGGCGTCAGCAATTCCGACGGATCGTCAGTGCGCGGTGCTTCCGGCGTGCGCTCCACACGCGGCGCCCCCTTCATGTTACGCGATCCGCCCCTACCCGGCATCATCTTAGGATTAAGCGCTTTTTGCTCAGAGTCGATTCACCCAGGATACAGTTCCTGACACTGCAACCCAGAATGACTCTTCGCCGGGCCGCCTTGTTCCGCAGCCGACTCTCTGACCCATGCGAAAAGGGCGCCCGGCTTGCCCGGACGCCCTCCCGACGCGTGCTCTCGCGTGACGCTTATTTGGTCTTCTTGTCGGTGCTGTTGCTCGCGGAGTTCTTGACCGCCGCGGCCTGGTTCTCGCCCGCGTTCTTGATCGCGGCCGCTTCGTTGTGGGCCTCGTTCTTCACCGCCGACGCCTTGTTCTCGGCGCTGTTCATGATGTTGGCCGCCTCGTTCTCGCCAGCGGCGCTCACGTTCTCGGCCTGATTCTCGGCGTTCGCCTCGATGTTCGAGGCCTGGTTGGCTTCCGGACTCTTCTTGTTGCACGCGGCGAGCGCGACAATGCCGGCCGCGACCGCCATCACCTTCGTAATCCTCATGAGCTTTCCCCTTATGGTTGTGGCGCGCGAATCTAGCCGCCCGACCTGTCCGGGAGATGGAGGAAAGATTAACTAGCGTAGACTTCGTACCTGGCCAGCCGCGCGACCGACCGCCCCCTACGCCTATTTCAGCGCTTTGACGGCGGCGAGGGTCTTGGCCACATGCTGGCTGAAGTCGAGGTCGTCGTGGACCATTACGATCTTGCCGTCTTTCGCGATGACATAGGAGGTCCGCGTCGTGATTCCCGGGTGGGCCGCCCAGGCGACGTCGAATTCCTTCTGGATCGCAGGCGTCGCCGTCGCGACGGGGAAGGCGCTGCGGCACTCCTTCGCGGAGAAGTCGTGCAGCGTCTTCAGATCGTCGGCGGACATCCCGATCACCTGCGCCCCGGCTTTCTTGAAGTCGCCGATCGACTCGCTGAAGGCATGCGCCTCGGCCGTGCAGCCGCTCGTGAAGGCCTTGGGGAAGAAATAGAGGACGACCGGACCCTTCTTGAGCTGATCGGCCAGGTGGATCTTGAACTCCTTGCCTCCGACGGCGCCGGTGGTGGTGAAGTCGGGCGCCTTTGTTCCGACCTTCAGGGCGGCGGTGGCGGGCGCGGCCGCGAGCGCCACGGCGGCGAGACCGAACAGAAGCATGCGCATAAGCTTGAGTCTCCTTCTCCGCCGCTCTTACCGCGCGCCACGGAGCAGGGCGAGAGTCTCTTCGTCGGGCCCGTCGTAGAAGGCGGCGAGTGCATCGGCGAAAAGTCCTCGAGGCTCGATCGCGTCGAACAAAGTCAGACAGGAACGCAGCTTCATTGCGTCGATGGCCCCGAGGATCTGCTCGGCGCTGCGTTGGTCAGACCAGGGGATGATCGCCTGGACAGCGTCCCGAAGCCGCGATCCGAGCAGCGGATGCGCAAGATAGGCGGCCGCCTCCTCGCGCCCGCTCAAGCCGTAAAATTTCGCGGTGGAGCTTCGCCCCAATTCGGCGAGCTGCGGGAAGATGAACCACATCCAGTGGCTCTGCTTGTTGCCGGCTCGAAGCTCGGCGAGCGCGGTGCCGAATATTCCGTCTTGGGCGTCGACGAACCGCCGCAGATTGTAAGGATCGCTCACGCCGGCATTGTGGCCCTATGGCTGCTGGCTGGAAAGCGGCCGCCGCCAAGGAACCGGCTGGCGCCTATTGATGCGGCGCCAGCAGCCCCGTCAGGACGTAGAACAGGATCATCACGGGGCCCGTAATCAGCGTCAGCGCGACGAAGGCTAGGCGGATGATCGTTGGGTCGACGCCGGTATAGTCGGCGAGACCGGCGGCGACGCCCATGACCTTGGCGTCGCCGCGGTTGATCAGGAAACGTTGGTTCATTGAAGTTTCCTTGGGTTGCTGTGACTTCAGGCGATCGGCAGCGAGGTGGCGGCCGAAACGAGCAGAAGCGCAGAGATGAAAGCACCGGCGAAGATCGTGGCGTTTTCACGGGCAGAAGCGAACATGTTGAACATTTGAAGGTCCCTTTTTCCATTCCTCGAACCCACCATCGGGCTCGTGCCATTCTCTTTGCAGGAGCTGTGCCAATTGGAAAAAACCGTGTGTTTACAGCGGTCAGCTGCGTGCGCTTGCAGAATTCACCGGCGATCCACGCCATCGGTTGGGAAATTTTCCCACCAACGCGCGCCAACTGTTCGGTCACGCTGTCCGGTTCCGGACACCTCAAGTTCCCCGGCGAAGGCCGGGGCCCAGGGCGGCGAAGTCGCTCAGTACAACGTCGAATAAAGATCGACCCAATCGAGGTTGCTCTCCTCGATTAGGCGCATCTTCCACGCCCTGTGCCATTCCTTCAGTTGCAGCTCGCGTCGTCGGGCCTCCTGCAAATCCTCATGCGCCTCGTACCAGACCAGCAGCTTGCATCCGTACCGCTTGGTGAACCCAGGCACGGCACCCGCGCGATGCTGGGAGACGCGCTTCACGAGATCGCTTGTCACGCCGATGTAGATCGTTCCGTTCTTACCACTCGCCATGATGTAGACGTACCCGGCCTTCATTCACGAATGCTCGTAGCCTCCGGCTCCTGGGCCCCGGCCTTCGCCGGGGAGCATTTCACTCGAACTCGACGATCACCTGATCGACTGCGAGGCTGTCGCCCGCCTTGGCGGGCGTCGCCTTGACCGTCGCCGCCTTGGGCGCGCGGAGGATGTTCTCCATCTTCATCGCTTCCATGACCGCAACCGGCTGGCCGGGCTCGACCTTGTCGCCGATCGCGACGTCCAGTTTCGTGAGCAGTCCCGGCATGGGGGCGAGGAGCAGTCGCGACAGATCGGGCGGCGGCTTGTCGATCATGTGCTTCGACAGGTCCGCGATATGCGGCGGAAGCACCTGCACCTTGTGGCTTGCGCCGCGCGTCTGCAGTTCCCAGTTGCGGCCCACGCGACGGACCTGGACCGTGCGCAGCCGCCCGTCGATCACCACTGTCA
>JBKPJK010000101.1:0-11379 GCA_046730635.1 Pseudomonadota bacterium
CATCTGGTCGACCCTCGACCCGGTGACGTCTTCCTGACGAGCGCGCCGATGGCGTTCACCTTCGGCCTCGGCATCACGCCGATGTTTCCGCTGCGCTTCGGCGCGGCAAGCGCGACGCTGGAGCAAGCGGGCCCTCCGGCCTTGATCGATGCGATCACGAAATTCGGAGTCACCCACCTCGGCACCGCGCCGACGGCTTACAAGGCGATGCTGTCGCAGCCGAACCTCGACGCAGCGCTCGAGACGCTTCGCTACTGCATCTCAGCCGGCGAGCATTTGCCCGAAGCGACTTGGCGCGCGTGGAGGGAGCGTACGGGCATCCCGATCACCGACGGCATCGGCTCGACCGAGATGATGCACATCTTCGTCTCGGCGGCTGGAGAGGACATCCGGCCGGGATCAACCGGCAAGGCCGTTCCCGGCTACACCGCCACCATCCTCGACGCGGAGGGCGGCGAGATCGAGGAAGGCGTCGGCCGGCTGGCGATCAAGGGGCCGACGGGCTGCCGCTACCTCGATGACCCACGTCAGCGGGACTATGTCGTCAACGGCTGGAACGTCACGGGAGATACGTACCGCCGCGATGCCGACGGCTATTACTGGTATCTCGCGAGGAGCGACGACATGATCGTTAGCTCGGGATACAATATCGGCGCTCCGGAAGTGGAAAATGCGCTCCTCTCGCATCCCGCAGTCGCCGAATGCGCGGTGATCGGCGCCCGCTGTCCTGAACGCGGCCAAAAGGTGAAGGCCTTCGTCGTGCTCGCCGCGGGCGCTGAGCGCTCCGAAGCACTAGTGACCGAGCTGCAGGCCCACGCCAAGCAGATGATTGCGCCGTACAAATATCCGCGAGAAATCGAGTTCGTTGAGGCGCTGCCGAAAACCGCGACCGGGAAGCTTCGGCGCAGCGAACTGAGACGGAGCGATTGAAGAAGCCGCCGCTGACTGGCGGCGGCTTCTTAGTGTTCAGGCGATCGGTTGAAGGATCTTCATTTCCTGGGCCTCATGGACGCGCCCGGCGACCTCGGCCTCCTGAAGCGTGTCGGCATATTCCTGGACCCGATCGAGCTTTCCGTCCTGATCGACGTGCATCAGGTGGCAGAATTGCGCCGAGAGCTGCTTGCCGGTCGTCTTATGCTTGCCGCGGTAGCGACCGACCCCGATCACATGGTCGCCGGCGTCGAACAATTGCTCGAGATCGACCCGGAAGTCGTCGAAATCGCGCAGGGTCGGTGCGAACACCTGGTCGCGAATGGCAGCGAAGGTGCGGTACGGATTGCCGCCCGAATAGAGCGAATTGTCTGCTTCCCTCCACTCGATGGCGCGGCCGAGCCCCTGCTCGAAAGTGCCGAGGTCGCCACGGTTGAACGCATCGTACAGCCTGCTCACTGCCTGCACATTGCCTTGGGACATTTTTCGTCTCTCCCACTCAACCACGCAGCGCGTCGCGCCGGCAGGACGACACGTCCGCTGGCGGGCACTGCGGTACCGACTCGTCAATGAAGCTGACGCGCGGGCCTATACCATTATGGCCGGTCGAAAGCGCGAAGGATCGGGCACGGCCCGCGGTTCCGACGGAACTACCTCAAGCAGGCTTCCTGCTGTGTGGCGGAGAGCTTCGTGAACAGGTCAGTCGGAGCGGTGCTGATGATGATTCCCTGGTCTTCGCACCGGCGAAGCTGGAAGCGGACCCGGCGTGCCCGGAAGTCGAGCGACACGCGGCGGAACGTCTCCAGGATGTCGGTGCCAAGGAGCAGCGCTGGCTCGTTCGCAAGCCCGAAGACCTTGAACGGCGGCACATCGGCGAAGGCAATGGGTACGTCGCGAAGCACGACCGGCCCGAGCTGAAGCTCGTCGATGCGGGCGAGCTGCATCTTGACGCTGACTCCCGTGACTCCGATCGCCTCGACTTCCCAGAAGCGGTTGTAGCCCTTGCGGATCAGCTTATCGCGCAAGGCGGAGTTGCCGATGGTGATTTCCGATCCGGTGTCGATCACCGCGTCCAGCTTGAAGCGCTGGGCCCGCACTTCGGTCAGGATCAACTGACCGCGGCGACGCTTGGCGGTGATCACGATGTCTCCCGCCTGGATCTTGATCGGGACCCGGGCATCCTCGACCTTGATGAGCTTCTTTTCGAAATCCATCATCAACCTTTGTTCGACCAGCGCATCGATCCCGACCAGCCCATCGCCTCCCAAATCCATTTCCCGCAGCGCGGGAAGCTCGAGATTGTGGATGGTGCTCTCCCCCAGCGTGAGTTGGGAAACCTTGACGCGGTCGACGATATCGCGGGACGTCATCCCGTTGACGACCGCCGGAGTGCCCAGCGGAAGCTCAAGGTCGCGGGCGACGCGGAGGCCGACGGCGGACGTGTCGGCGCCGCTGTCGACGACGAAATGGTACGGGCCGCGGCCGTTGACGTGGACGTCGACGCTGAGACGCGTGTCGACAACTCGCGCTTTGACGTCGTTGCCGCCGATTGCGAGCGTGTTGTCCATCGATGCCGGAGGAAGCGGAAGCACGTTCGCCGGCGCGTTGGGATCCACGGGCTTGGGCTTGCTGATCCGAGGAGGTTCGGCGGCCGCACCCGCATGCGCTGCCCCGTGCGGGACGATCAGCGCCAGAGCGAACAGCAAAGAGAAGCGAGGCGTACGCATTGATCGTTCCTCAACCCGACCGGGCTACGACCTTATGGATCAAGATGACTGTCCTGCCACTGAACGAAAGTCCGCGGCGCGACTTTTCGACGGGCGGCAGCGCCGATCCGATCCACGGCCGGAGCGCAGGTGCCCGATCAGGATACTCCACCCTTATCAAAAACACGATTGGAATGATGATGGCCATGCTTGACACGGCCCTTGCCAGATGCGCCATTGCAGCGTCGCGGGGGCGGAGATGCAGGACCAGCCACATGCATCCGACAAGGGCGTAACACTCTTCCTCAGTTATGCGAGGGAAGACGAGCCATACGCCCGGCGCCTCGCCAATGCGCTCGGCCATTCCGGATATACGATCTGGTGGGACGCGCTGATCGAGGGGGGAGCCGCTTATTCGCGGTCCATAGCCGACGCTCTCGACACTGCGGACGCAGTGATCGTCCTCTGGTCGGCACGATCCGTAGAGTCCGACTGGGTCCGGGACGAGGCAGGCCAAGGCCGCGAACGTCGACGCCTCGTCCCCCTGTCGATCGATGGGAGCAAGCCGCCGCTCGGCTTTCGCCAGTATCAGGTCATCGACATCAGCCATTGGCACGGCCGCAGAAATGCGCCCGAGATCGCCGCAGTCGAGCGAGCGATCGGAGCGGTTCTGGGCCACGACGACAGCGTTCAGGCGACCCGCACCGCGCCGGTGACTCGGCGAACGATGATGATCGGAGGATCGGCAGCAGCCGTTGCCCTCGCCGGAAGCGGAATATGGCTGGCGTGGGATCGCGGGCTGCTCGGTGGTGCCGCGGCGCCGCTCAGCATCGCGGTCCTTCCATTTCGGAATCTCAGCGGCGACCGCTCGCAGGATTATTTTTCCGACGGGCTGACCGACGAAGTGCGCACCGCTCTCACTCGCATCCAGTCGCTGAGGGTGCTCGCCGGCACCTCCTCGCAGGAGGCGCTCGCGCACGGCGGAGATCCCAAGGCGATCGCTGCGGACCTTGCCGTCGGTTTCCTGCTATCCGGTTCCGTGCAGCGGGCTGCGGATACGGTGCGAATTGCGATTGACCTCGTCGATGGCCACAGCGGCTTTTCCCGATGGTCGCAGAGCGTCGATCGCAAGCTGACCGACATCTTCGCCGTGCAGAGCGACATCGCCCGAATGGTCGCACAGGCCATGTCGATCCAGGTCGCCACCGCCGAACCTGCGCCGGGTGGAACGGCGAATGTCCAGGCTTACGAAAATTACCTGCAAGGACGGTCGCTGTTCAACCTTGCCCGCGACGAAGCCACCGATCGAACGGCGCTCAGCCATTTCGAGATGGCGATCGCCGAAGATCCGAAATTTGCCCTCGCCCATGCGGCGCGGTCTCGCTCTCTTTCTTCGCTCGCGGGCGAATATGCGAAAGCGGACCAGCTGAAGGCCCTCTACTCGGAATCGATCGCATCGGCGGAGCGGGCGGTCGAACTCGCCCCGAAGCTCGCCGAAGGCCATCTCGCGCTCGGATATGCGACATTTATCGGGCGCCTGGACGCACAGGGCGCCTGGCCGTCCTATCAACGGGCGTACGAGCTAGGCCATGGCAACGCCGACATCGTCTTGCTTTACGCGCTTTATTGTTCGCGAGCCGGCCGGCCGGCCGAGGCGAAGTCGGCCGTGGAACGGGCGGTGCTCCTCGACCCGCTCAATCCGCGCGCATTTCGTGCGCAGGGTTCGGTCGCCTATGCCGGGCACCGATATGCCGACGCGCTCCCTGCCCTTCAACGCGCACTGCAGCTCAATCCGAAGATGACTTACGCACATGCGCTTGCCGGCAGTTCGCTTCTCGGCCTCGGCCGCGCGCGTGAGGCGCTGAAGGAGTTCGAAGCGGAGCCGGATCCACAGTTCCGCTATTCCGGACTGGCAATCGCACAGTTTCGCCTCGGCGATAGAACGGCCGCGGAGGAAGCTTTCAGGCAGCTTGTCCAGAAATCGGGCGAAAGCGCGGTCTATCAGCAGGCCGAGGTTCTGGCACAATGGGGCCGCATTCCCGAGGCGCTCGAGCGGCTGCAGCGCGCACGACAAGTGGGCGATTCCGGACTTACCTACACGGCGACCGATCCGTTCCTCGACCCGCTTCGCCGCGACCCAAGATTCATGCAGTTCCTCAATGGGTTGAAGCTGTCATAAACTCCCGCTTTGCCGCGAGGCCGGTTCGTGAGACAATCACGGCAGTCTTTGAAGGAGCTCGGCAATGGTCGTCAGGGGAAAGCCAATCACCGACATCGATGAAGATGTCCCTGCGAATGCAAAGCAGAAGAATCGCGGCAGCGGCGACAACCGCGGCAGTGGTGACAATCGCGGCAGCGGCGACAATCGCGGCAGCGGGGATAACCGCTAGTTCCCGGCCTTGGCCGAGCGAGACTCGGCCATCGCGCGAGTGATCCAGTTGCGGTATCGGTCGACACGGACGTAGTAGCCCGGCTCGCCGCGCCGCCCGCAGCCTTTGCCCCAGCTCACGATCCCGACCAGAACGGGCTCGCCGTAGGTAAGGATCAGCGGACCGCCGCTGTCGCCCTTGCAGGCGTCCGTGCCGGCCTCGCCCGCGCATAGCCATGCCTTGTTCGACGGCGGCTCCTTGCAAGCCACCGTAGGCATGTCGCCGACCATCAGGACCGGCGAATAATGTTCCTTCTGCTGCTCATCGACCTGGCCCCACCCGACGACGGTGACCGGTTCGCCAAGCCCGATCGGCTTGTCCGAAGCCTTGGACCCGTAGAGCCGAATGGTTGATATGGGGCGCACGGCGTGCTCGCGCTTGGTCTGCTCATCGGCGACGAAATGGACGAGCTCGATATCGTTGAGATGCAAGCCCGGATCGTATTGCGGATGCTGCACGATGCGATCGATGCGATAAGTGATCCCCGTGCCGTCCGAGATATTCTCGGTTCCGAGGCGAACCCGATAGTCCCGCGCCACCTGTTGCTGGTTGACGCAATGGGCCGCGGTCAGCACCCAATTGTCGGCGATGAGCGAACCGCCGCAATGATGCGCGCGCTCCCACGGCTGCCAGGTCTTCAGCTCCTCTGGCGTCCAATCCTTGAAATTGCTGTAGATCTGGACCTGCCAAGGAGCGTGGTGGCGCAGCGCGATGTCCTGGCCGTCTGGTGGACGCTTCGCCGAAGATGCGGACGAGCCGAGGATTGCAAGGGCGGCAAGCGCGATTGCTGAACGCATAGAGATCCCCCCGGATCGCCTGCAGGAGAACTCAACATATATTGCCGTTGGTTCCAGGCCAACCGGAACATGAGCGCCGATTGTCCCCACCTGGCGGACCATGGCATAACGCCTTCGTCAAGCGTCGCAGCGGGGGCCACGATGTCGGATGATGAGACCAACGAAGCGCCGGACGGAAGTCCGAAGCTGTTCAAGAATGTCACCGCCTGGATTGGCGGGGCGACCGCAGTGGTCGTGGCACTCGGGGGATTGGCGGGAGCCTACCGCAATATCTTTCCCGAGAAGCCGGCCGAGGCGGCCGATACGAACGGCGCACAAGCGGCATCCTCCGCCGCTGAAACCGAGCAGGACGAGAGCCCCGTCACTGCTTACACAACCGACGACGGCGGCAGCGTTCGGCTGATGGACGGGATGTGGGTCTGGACCACGAAGGACGGTGAAAAATACCGTTACAAGGAATTGTCCAACGACGGAACGACGACCGTCGCCGTGCTGAAGGGCGGCGGCGAGAATGGGCAGGACGTCTATCTGCGTTGGCCCAATGCCGGAGGCCAGGCATTCCAGAGCTTCGACGAACAGGCCAATTGGAGCGAGCCGATCCAGTTCACGCCCGACAATCAGCAGGCGGGTTAACCGCTACAGATCCTGGTGGCCCGGATCCGCGTCTGAATCGTGGACGAGCCTCAACTTCGGCCTTTCGGCGGGTGAATCGCCGGTCGGTTCAAGCTCGTCTTCGTAATGCGAGCCGCGATAGAACATGATCGCGCGGGCAACATGTTCCGTGATCGAGCGGATGGATTCGAGCTCCTCCGGAGTCGGGCTCCGTGGCCTCTTGTGATAGACGGCGAACGTTCCCAGCAGCTTGTCGTCGGAGTTGCGGATGGGCGTCGACCAGCAAGCGCGAAGCCCATGAACCAGGGCGAGGTCGCGGTAACCTTCCCACAGCGGATCGTTGGCGATGTCGGAAACGTAAACCGGGCGGCCACGGTAGGCGGCTGTGCCACAGGAGCCGGCAACGGGTCCGATCGACAAGCCGTTGATCGCATCGCAATATTCGCGCGGAAGGTTCGGGGCGGCGCCGTGACGGAGAATCGTTCCGTCAAGCAGAAGGATGGACGTGACGGTGTCGCTCTCTGCAGTCGATTCAACGACGAGAAGATGCCGGTCGAGAACCGACTCGAGGGGCTCCCCCTTGGCGAACTCGCGCGGCACCAGGCTGTCGCGGCGACCGAGCAACTCTCGCAGCTGCAGTGCGAACGGCATTTGCACCTCCGCCCTAACGTGACGGCCAACACCGCCGATACTGATTTTACGGCAGATCGGCGGTAAAACCAATCGCTTGCGGCCCTTTCGGATCGACAGGGCCTGCTCCGCAGCACGTTCTAGGAAGGCGAGATGACCATTCACTTTTACGATGCGGCGCAGGTGGAGCAGCTCCTCGACTATCGCGGCTGCATCGGTGCGATGCGCAGCGCGATGGCGGCGCTGTCGAGCGGCGAACGGCCCCAGCCGCTGCGGCAGATCTTCACCGTCGGCGACAACCAGATGTTCGGAACGATGCCGGGAGAATTGGCAGCGCTTTCGACATTCGGCGCAAAGCTGGTGAGCGTGTTCAAGGATCCCGCGCACCCTGGCCACACGCGGCACCAGGGCGTCGTGGTCGCCTATGATGGAACCACCGGCGCAGTGAGCTGCGTCGCCGACGCCGAGCCGGTGACCAGGATCCGCACCGGCTGCGCAAGCGCCGCCGCGACCGATGCTCTTGCCCGCCCTGATGCCATGGTTCTCGCGATCTTCGGCACGGGAGTGCAGGCGGAAGCGCATCTGCACGCCCTCCCGTTGGTCCGGCCCTTTCGGGAAATCCTGCTGTGGGGACGATCGCCGGAAAAGGCCCAGGAATTCGCCGCTAGAATGGGAGAGCAGATCGGCAGGCCCATCGTCGCCGTCGACGACGGCAAGGAGGCCGCTGGGCGAGCCGACGTGATTTGCACCGTTACGTCCTCGGCCCACCCGATCCTATTCGGCGAATGGGTCAAGCCCGGGACGCACATCAATCTGGTCGGCTCGAGCCATCTCGGACCGGTCGAAGTCGACACCGCGCTTGTCGCAAAGGCCGGTTATTTCGCAGACTATCGCCCGGGCGTCCTTGCCCAAGCCGCCGAATTCGCCGCGGCGCGCGACTCGGGGGTGATCGACGACACACATTTGATCGGCGAGATCGGCGAGGTCTTCGCAGGCCGAATTAGCGGACGCGAGAACGATGATCAGATCACAATTTACAAGTCGCTCGGCCACGTCGTTCAGGACTTAGCCGCGGTCGCCTACATGCGAGACCGCGCAAAGAAGCTACGGAATTGACCCGATGGCGGTGCAGTGCCGCATCATTACGGCTGTTGGCTCGGAGCATTTTGGGGAGGCAGAGCCATGCGCAAACTTGCGGCAGAGCTGATCGGGACCTTCTGGCTGGTGTTTGGAGGATGCGGGAGCGCGGTGCTGGCCGCAGCCTTTCCGGACGTCGGCATCGGCCTGCTCGGAGTGGCGCTTGCGTTCGGCCTCACCGTGCTCACCATGGCCTATGCGATCGGGCACATTTCAGGTTGCCACCTGAACCCGGCGGTGACGCTGGGTCTCTGGGCCGGTGGAAGATTCCCGGCGAAGGAGGTACTTCCCTACTGGGTCGCGCAGGTCGCGGGAGCCTTACTCGCCGCCGCGGTCCTGCTGTTCATCGCGCAGGGTGCGCCGGGCTATGACATTGCGTCGAACGGGCTTGCCCAGAACGGATATGGCGACGCCTCGCCCGGTCATTATTCCATGGCTGCAGGCCTCGTGTGCGAAATCGTGCTGACGGCGGGGTTCCTGCTGGTCATCCTGGGCTCGACCGACAGCCGTGCGCCAGTCGGCTTCGCCCCGATCGCCATCGGCCTTGCGCTCACTCTGATCCATCTGGTCAGCATCCCCGTCACGAACACGTCGGTGAACCCGGCGCGGAGCACCGGCCCTGCGCTGCTGGTCGGCGGACTGGCCCTCCAGCAATTGTGGCTGTTCTGGCTGGCGCCGCTGCTCGGGGGAGCCGTTGGCGGAGCGCTGTACCGGGCACTGTTCGCCGAGGCGGCGGAGCGGCCGCCGATCACGGGAGATCAGCCGGTCCGGACCTGACACGCGTGAGTTCGATTGAACGAAAAATGGCGAAGGCCGCCGACTGGGCAGACCTTCGCCACTACGCAACTACCCTCATGAAACAGCCGGAAAAAGGGGGAAACCGGCCGAAGGCAAGCATTTAGCCTGCGGACCCGAGCGGCGCTTTCGAATTCGCGCCACGGGTTAACGAGTTGGGACCGCTCTAACGGCCCTGCGGCTGCGCTGGCTTCGGCTTGGCGGCAGGTGCCGCACTTGGGTTGAGGCTTTCGACCAGCTGCATCTTGGTCTGGAAGTCCTTGATGCACTCGTTCATCAGGCCGCCCGCATTGGCGTCGGTCAGCGTCTTGGATTGCGCCTCCATCATCGCCTTGAGCTGAGCGGATGTGGTCTGCGGCCCGATCCGCCCGAGGAAGAAATAGACGGATGCCTGGGCGAGCTTGGCCGCGTCGGGGTTCTTCGTATCCTTCGAGAAGACGTTGCTCACCAAAAGGCAGCCCGCGTCCTTCGCAGCGGTCTGGGCAAGCGCAGCACCGCTCGTCATGAGCAGCGACGCTGCGATTGCGATCCGAAAGGCCTTCATCACTGTATCTCCATATGCTTTCCGCAGCGGACGCTGCTTAATCCAAAGTCGGATCGGTGAGCAGCACGAAAGTCACGCCAAGTCACGAAATTTACGGCGAACGCCCAAATTGGGACGCCCGCGCGCTTCGCGACCGGGGTGCAGATCGGGAGGCTGCCGCGCCGATCTTCACCGATCTTCGCACTGACAACGGCGCCTCGCATGCCAAGCTTGAGGTGCGTTTGCGCATCGATTGCCCTTGATCACAGGGCGGTGCTGTAGGACAGCGCTTTTCAGTCCTTCCTCATTCTTTGCTCATGGCATTCGTCCCACCAGGTTCCATCTCGCGACCGGATGGTTGCGAGAGGTGGACGATGGCCGCGCGCGACGTTTCAGCCTGAACCCCATCGCGAGTGGCGCTCGCCGTCAGACCGTATTCGAGCTTAGTGAGCGGGCGCCGCGACGGCCGAGTAGCCGCCGAGCTGCGTCACCATCTTCTTGTAGGCGTCCAGATAAGCAAGGACGATGATCTGGCCGATCTCGGTGTTCTGGTAGCCGTAACCTCCGGCTGCTCCGAAACCGCCCCACCAGCCTCCGCCGCCGCCGAGGCCCCAGCTGAGATCGGACTTGCGGAAATAGCCCTGGGTCATCGCTTCTTCTTCGGTCGTGCGCGCGTTAACCAGCGACAAGGTGACGTTCGCCTCGCCCTTCCTCACGTTGATCCCGCCGGCCGCCGCGCCGACCGTGCTGCCCCAGCCGCCGAAGTGACCGAGAATTCCGCCGATCGCGGCACCGGCGCCGCCGCCGCCCGAATTGCGGTTCGCGGTCACGATGTCCGGCTGGAGGAAATAATCCGCGGCCTTGACCTGGCCCGCGCCCATGCGGCTCCCCTTCTGCAACTCACCCTGCTCGGCCAAAGCGCGTTCCATCGAGCGGCTCTGCATTGCGCTTCCCCGGTTCACCAGAGTGAAGCAACCGGACTGCTGCACGAAGACCTTGATGATCGCTTCGGGGCTGCCGAGGTTGTACTCGTGCCACCACTGATTATCGGGCGGGACGATTGCGAGCGTTCCGAGCCTGTGCGTGCACTGCGGGATTTCCGCCTGGCCGCGCATCTGGTCCTTGTAGCCGGAGCTCTGGTCGGCAGCTGCCGGAGCGGAAACGAGCGCCAGCGCTGCGCCGGCGAGGAACGCGTACTTTGTCATGATCAAGCCCCCTTGATTAAGCGCTTGGCCGCTTAGCAAAAATTGAATCGAGTCGGAAGTTAAACAGATCAGCTTCCCCCGCCGTGCTGACAGCCGCAAACCCCTCTGCTAGGCGCTCCGAAAATCCCCAAAAATAGCAAAGTGGTCAAAGTTGTCGGCTGACATTACCAAAATTCGCAACTTCAGCATCATCGCCCATATCGACCACGGGAAGTCGACGCTTGCCGACCGGTTGATCCAGGTCACGGGCGGCCTCTCCGCGCGGGAGATGACGTCCCAGGTGCTCGACAACATGGACATCGAGCGCGAGCGCGGGATCACGATCAAGGCGCAGACCGTGCGGCTGGAGTGGAAGGGCCACGAGCTCAACCTGATGGACACGCCCGGCCACGTCGACTTCGCCTACGAAGTCTCGCGCTCCCTCGCCGCGTGCGAAGGCGCGCTGCTGGTCGTCGACGCGGCGCAGGGCGTGGAGGCCCAGACCCTGGCCAACGTGTACCAAAGCATCGAGCACGACCATGAGATCGTGCCGGTCATCAACAAGATCGACCTCCCCGCCGCGGACCCGGAAGGCGTCCGCCAGGAGATCGAGGAGATCATCGGCCTCGACGCGTC
>JBKPJK010000102.1:0-1573 GCA_046730635.1 Pseudomonadota bacterium
CGATTGGAGAATGCGTTGAAGAACCTTGGAAACTTGTTCCTTCTTGCGCTGCTCGGCTCTGCCGCCGTCGCTCATTCCGCCGATGCGCGTACTCTCTCCCCGACGCCGCCGATGGGCTGGAACAACTGGGATTCCTATGGCCTCACGATCGGCGAGGCCGACTATCGCGCCAATGCCAAAGTCCTCGCTTCGTTAAGGAAGCACGGCTGGAGTTATGCGGTGATCGACATGGGTTGGTACATGGCCAATCCGTTCGGAGCCGATCGCGTCCAGCGCGATTTTGCGATCGACGCGAATGGCCGTGTGGTGCCAACTGCCGCGCGCTTCCCCTCCGCTTCGAACGGGGCCGGGTTCAAACCACTGGCCGACTGGGTTCACAGTCTGGGACTGAAGTTCGGATTCCATATCATGCGCGGCATCCCCCGCGGCGCCGTGGAAAAAAACTCGCCCATCGAAGGCTCACACTTTTTCGCCACCGAAGCAGCCGACCAAACGGACGTGTGTGGCTGGGACGACAGCAATTACGGCATTCGCGATAACGAAGCGGGGCAGGCTTATTATGATTCTTTGTTCCGGCTCTACGCGCAATGGGGCGTCGATTTCGTCAAGGTCGATTGTATTGCCGACCATCCTTACAAGCCCGCCGAGATCCGCCAGATCGCGAGGGCAATCGCGAAAAGCGGTCGCTCGATCGTGCTCAGCCTCTCGCCCGGGCCGACCCACATCGACCATGCGGACGAGATCGGGCGCTACGGTCAAATGTGGCGGATATCGAACGACATCTGGGACGGATGGCACTTCGACAGCGATCCCAAATATGACGGATTCCCGAGCGGCGTCGACACGGCTTTCGACAACCTCGCCAAGTGGAATCACTATTCCAGGCCGGGCGCCTGGCCCGACGCCGACATGCTTCCTTTGGGGTCGCTGCGACCGCATCCCGGTTGGGGCGAGCCGCGTGCGTCGCGGCTGACGCACGAAGAGCAACGCACGCAACTGACCTTATGGGCGATCGGACGATCCCCGCTCATGCTTGGAAGCAACCTCACCGAGCTCGATGGGTTCACGCGTTCGCTGATCACGAACGACCGGGTGATCGCCATCAATCAGACCGCTTGGGACTCTCATCCCGGACCCAACCTTCCGGACAGCTCCGGCTCCGTGCGTGTGTGGCTGGCGAAGGCGGGCCCGCGCAGCAAACCCGTTCGCTATGTCGCGCTGTTCAACCTCAAGAACGAGCCGGAGCTTCTCACGGCAAGCTGGAAACAGCTGGGTATCGAAGGTCGTCCATCGGCGATCGAGCTCTGGTCGGGCGCGAAGATCGCGCCCGCCGCCTCGTTCAATGTCGCGCTGCCGGCGCACGGCGCCGTCGTCTACCAGCTACGGTGATTTGCACGCCGCCCTTGACTTAGACGGGTTGGAGTCCGTGCTGGATGACCTTGTCGATAAGATCGCGATGACGGGGTAGTCCGGCGCGGAGCCGATCGGTCTGAACCGCGTTCTCGCGCATGGCTCGCTCCGCAATCTTTGCCTCGTCCGCGAGTGATTCAGGCTCGACCTCGGTACGGAATCC
>JBKPJK010000103.1:0-1930 GCA_046730635.1 Pseudomonadota bacterium
GATCCGAGCGAAGCCTTCAGGCGTGATGAAACGTGGAGGAGGGTCAGCCATGGGCGACGTCCGTATCAGCCCGGGCGGCCTTTCCCCAGGTAGCGCGATACATGCATGGCCGTCTGCTGTTGGTTGGGGCTGCGCAGGGAATCGTAGACGACGCTGTTCTCGATGACCCGCTGAACGTAGGCCTTGGTCTCGGTGTAGGGGATTGCTTCGATCCACTTGAGCACGTCGACCTGACCGCGCGGGTCGCCGTAGGTATTGACCCACTTGGCGACGTTCCCCGATCCGGCATTGTAGCTCGCGACCGCAAGCGGAACGCTGCCGTTCCATCGGTCCATCATCCGCCGGAAATAGGCCGAGCCGAGCATGACGTTGTAGTTCGGGTCGCTGATGAGTCGGTAGCTGTCGAAGCCGACCCCCATCTTGCCGGCCTGCTCGCGCGCCGTTCCGACCATTAGCTGCATCATCCCGCGCGCGCCGGCATGGCTGATCGCATATGGATCGTAGGAGCTTTCCTGCCGGGCGATGCCGTGGGCGAGCGACCAGAGGTCGGACCCGACGGAAGCGCCGAGGCTCGGATAGGCCTGTCTGACGTAGAACATCGAACCTTTGATCCTGGCCATGCGCGCGGTCCACACGGGCAGGTCCGGGCGACCGATCTGCTGGGCCAGGTCGACCGCCAGATAACGGTCCGAATCATTGTCGAGCGATTCGGCCAGCGCTCGGACGAACAAGGCCTGCTCGGTCGACCGGCCTTGCTGGCCCAGGAGCCGCACCGCTTGCACCAGAGGCCGCCCGTTGAAGGCGGTGCGTTGCGCTGCCGTGGTTACATATTGCGGCACGGCCTGCGGCGGCGCCTGGACGTTCCGGCCGAGCCTTTCGAGCGCGAGTTGGCCGTAGAAGAGCTCGGGGTAAGCCGCCGCCTGCTGGAAGTAATTGTTGGCCGTCTGAAACTGACCCGCCGCAAGCGCAGCTCGACCGGCCCAATAATCGCCCTTTGTCTGGACCTGCAGCGACTTGCCGGCGCGGCCGTAGCGATCGAACATCGCCATGGCATTGCGCGGCTGATTCAAGCGATCGAGCGCCACGCTGCCGGCGAGCCAGGCGAGGCTCGTGTAATTGTCGCGAATGCCGATCGGCTGGTCGCTGACGTTGCTCCCTTGCGGAAGCACGTCGTCGATCTGGGACGCGATCCGGTAGGCCGTTTGCCACTGCCGGTCCTGCGCCGCGTCGTTGGCTAGGATCAGCAGCAAGTCGTTGAACCGCTCGGGGTCTGCCGGACGATAGATGAAATCGTGCTGGCGGGCGGCGAGGTCGCGAGCCGCCTGATCGTAATTGTGCGCGCGCAGGTAACGGGCACGGTCCATCATCAGCCCTGCGTCGCTGGTGACCTTACCAATGACGGCTTGATAACGAGCCTCCGCGTCGGGCGCTTCCTGCTGCATCGCGACCCTGGCGGCGAACGCAGCCTGCCGTTCAAGGCTGGTGGACGACAGGAAGCGCGCTGCATCTTCCGGCTTCTTCGCGAAGAGAAGCGCATCGGCACGGCGATCCTGGTCTGCGCGAGTGAAGCTGCCTCCGAAGCGCGCCCAGATGCTTTGCTCATCGTAGGGGCTGAGATCCGATGCGGCCCAGGCGTTCCGAGCGGCATCGAGAGCTTCGGTTGGACGTCCGGTCGACGAATAAGCTTCGGCCAGACGCGCCCAACCGTTGCCGGTCTTTGGCTCGTCATTCGTGAAGAACGCAATGACCGAAGTCGGATTCTCGCCCGGCCTCATGGCCTTCTCCGCCCAGCCGCGCATTCGCGTTTCGTCGGGCCATCCGCGATAGGGGATCAGCAGGGCGGCATATTGAGCGAAGCTGTAGTCGCTGCTCTCCCGCAACTGCCGCCAAAGGTTGACGGCCGACGCGACGTTCGCTGTCGCGGGCGCAT
>JBKPJK010000104.1:0-6280 GCA_046730635.1 Pseudomonadota bacterium
CCGTTGTCGGCGCCGAAGATTGCGCTAGCGCCGGTGTTGCAAGGATTGTCAGGCCAGCCGAAAGCAGCCACGCGGATTTGCGGATCATTTGCGTCTCCCCCTCGGGCGCGGAAACGCCCGGTCGGGAAGAAGGCTAATCCCGAATCGATCCGTAAGGGAAGCTGGGCGCAATCCTCATCGCAACAATGCCGTACTGCTGAAGCAATTTGGCAACACGCGTGTAAGTAACGAAAGGTTACTCGTCCGCGTAGCTTTCGAGGTAACCGCACCTGCCGCAGCGGTAGGTACTGACGTCCCGCTGCCTCTTCCCGCGCAGTTTCAGGCCCAACCAAAAGCTATGTTCCGGCGCTCCTTGAACCCACCTTTGGGTCTTCATCGCGCCCTGGGCTTGGTCGACGACGAAACCCTGCTCCATGCCTCCGCCGCAGCGCGGACAGGAGAGGGACCTGCTCGCCATTATTTCGGGGCGAGCACCATCAGCATCTGGCGGCCTTCCATGCGCGGATGCGCCTCGACTTTCGCCATCTCGGCGGTCTGTTCCTGCACGCGCCGGAGGACCGCCATGCCAAGCTCGCCGTGCGCCATCTCGCGACCGCGGAAGCGCATGGTGACCTTCACCTTGTCGCCTTCCTCCAGGAACTCGAACACCTTCTTCATCTTGGTGTCATAGTCGTGGTCGTCGATGTTCGGACGCATTTTGATCTCCTTGATCTCCTGCGTCTTCTGCTTCTTGCGCTGCTCGGCCGCCTTTTTCTGAGCTTCGTACTTGTAGCGCCCGATATCGAGGAATTTCGCAACGGGCGGATCAGCGTTGGGAGAGATCTCGACCAAGTCGAGACCGACTCCCTGCGCCTGCTCGAAAGCTTCTCGCGTATACATCACGCCCAGGTTCTCGCCGTTTTCATCGATCACCCTGACCTTCTGGGACTGGATGAACTCGTTATAGCGGGGACCGCTCATCGGCGGCGGGGGCGCCATCGGACGGCGCGGATAGGGCGGTGGTATAGCGAAGACTCCGTTGTGGTTGTTGACAGTGTTTGCAGTTAGGCATTTGCGGCGTTCATGAAAAGTGCACGCGCGCAAATGTGAGTCATTTTTGCCGCCACCTGTGGCGGACTCGCGTCAGGACTATTGAGGACGCAAGTCGGGCGGCACCGCCTCATCGCGTATCATCGCGACCGCTTCGTCGAGGCTCATCATCTTCTGGTGCTCCTCGCTGCCGAGCCGGCGCAATGCGACGGTGCCTTCCTCGGCCTCGCGCTTGCCGACGACGAGGAGCAAGGGGACCTTGGCCAGCGAATGCTCCCGTACCTTGTAGTTGATCTTCTCGTTGCGAAGGTCGGTTTCGACGCGAATGCCGGCGGCCGCCAGCTTCTCCGCGACGCCGCGGGCATAGCCGTCCGCCTCCGACACGATCGTGGCCACGACGGCCTGCACGGGCGCAAGCCATAGCGGGAACTTGCCCGCATAATGCTCGATCAGGATGCCGATGAAGCGCTCGTAGGACCCGAAGATCGCGCGGTGGAACATCATCGGGCGATGCTTCTGCCCGTCCTCGCCGACGTAAGTTGCGTCGAGCCGCTCGGGCAGGACGCGATCCGACTGGAGCGTGCCGACCTGCCACGTGCGGCCGATCGCGTCCTTCAGATGCCACTCGAGCTTCGGCGCGTAGAAAGCGCCCTCGCCCGGCAGCTCTTCCCAGCCGAACTCCTCCGTCGCCATGCCCGCCGCTGCGACCGCATCACGAAGCTCTTGCTCCGCCTTGTCCCAGTCCTCGTCGCTGCCGAAGCGCTTGTCGGGGCGAAGTGCCAGCTTCACGGAATAATCGGCAAAACCCAGATCCTTGTAGACCCGGTCGGCCAGCTCGCAGAAGGCTCGCGCTTCATCGACGATCTGATCCTCGCGGCAGAAAATGTGTGCGTCGTCCTGCGTGAATTGGCGCACGCGCATCAGTCCGTGCAGCGCGCCGTGCGGTTCGTTGCGATGACAACTTCCGTTCTCGTAAAAACGGATCGGCAGCTCCTTATAGCTGGTGATCCCCTGCTTGAAGACGAGGATGTGGCCGGGGCAGTTCATCGGCTTTAGCGCCATCAAATCGGCATGGCCGGACAGGATCGGGCGGTCGTCTTCCTCGCCGTCCTCCGGAGCGTGCGGGATCTCGTCCGGCACGATGAACATGTTCTCGCGATACTTGCCCCAGTGGCCGCTCTTCTCCCACTGCTTCGCGTCCATCAGCTGCGGGGTCTTGATCTCGCGATATCCCGCCTCGTCGATCCGCCGACGCATGTAGGCTTCGAGCGCTCGGTAGATAACGAACCCGTTCGGGTGCCAGAAGACGCTGCCATGGGCCTCCGGTTGGAGGTGGAACAGGTCCATCTCCTGCCCGATCTTGCGGTGGTCGCGCTTGGCCGCCTCCTCGAGCCGAACGAGATGGGCGTCGAGCTGCTTCTTGGTGAGCCACGCCGTTCCGTAGATGCGGCTCAGCATCGGGTTCTTGGGATCTCCACGCCAGTAAGCGCCCGAGACGCGGGTCAGCTTGAACGCGCTCGGATCGAGCTTGCCGGTGGAGGCGAGATGAGGCCCGCGGCAAAGGTCGATCCAGTCGGCTTCGCCATGTCCCGTCTTATACATGGTGATCGGCTCGCCCTCGGGCAGCTCCATCACCCATTCCGCCTTGAACGCCTCGCCATGGTCGATGAAGAATTGGCGCACCCGAGCACGGTCCCAGACCTCGCGGACCAACGGCTTGTCGGCTGCGATGATGCGCCGCATTTCTTCCTCGATCGCCGGCAGCTCTTCCTCGGTGAACGGGCCGTGCTCCGGCGTTGGCGCGAAGTCATAATAGAAGCCGTCCTCGGTCGCCGGGCCGAAGGTGATTTGCGTTCCGGGAAAGAGGTTCTGCACGGCCTCCGCCAGGATATGCGCGAAGTCGTGGCGAACCAGCTCGAGCGCGTCCTTCTCGTCGCGTGAGGTGATCAGCGCAAGGTTCGAGTCGCCCTCGAACGGGCGCATGATATCCCGCACCTCGCCGTCCACTTTCGCGGCAAGCGCGGCCTTGGCCAGGCCCGGACCGATGGCAGCGGCCACGTCGGCGGGGGTCGAACCCTCCGGCATCTCCTTCACCGACCCGTCGGGAAGCGCGATCTTGAACATCTTGGTCATGGGAGGCTGTCATGTAGCGATGCCGCACAAACGTCTCAACTCATGCGTCTCTGTAAAGCGAGCTTGACTAACCCCAAACGAGTCAGTAAAGGTCGCTTTACAACATGAAAGGGTTGCTTGACATGCTTCGGACCCCCGCGTGGAAACGCTACAACTGGCGCGTCATCTGGCTGAGCCTGGCTTACGTGGCCTTCCTTCTGCCCGCCGTATATGGCTTCAAGCACAAGCTGATCGTCGGGTCGGTAGCCTGGATCTGCGCGGTCCTCCCGGCGCTGCCGATCATCGGAATCTTTGCGGCGATGGGCCGGTACCTGGTCGAGGAGCAGGACGAATATGTCCGGATGCTGATGGTCAGGCAGATGCTGTGGGCGAGCGGTTTCGCGCTCAGCTGCGCGACAATCTGGGGCTTCCTCGACAATTTCGGGCTGGTCGGTCACGCCGACGGCTATTGGGTCGTCGTAGCCTGGTTCTTCGGGCTCGGAATCGGCGGAATCTTCAACAAGCTGACGCTCGGCGACGGTGGCTGCTGATGGAGAACCGTCTTCGCCTCCTCCGTGCCGAGCGGAATTGGAGCCAGCAGGATCTGGGTGAGCGGCTTGAGGTTTCGCGCCAGAGCATCAACGCCATCGAGACCGGCAAGTACGACCCCTCGCTCCCGCTCGCCTTCCGCATCGCCGAGCTGTTCGATCTGCCGATCGAGGACATCTTCGTCTCGCCCTCGCGGCGCAGCTCCAAAGCCATCTAGCTCTTCAATTTAAGGAGAAACGCCTTGCTTCGCATCTGCGCATTGATCCTTTGCGCCCTGGCCGCCCTCACCCTGGATTCGACTCCGATGCCTCGCACGCAGTCACCCTGGCACGCGGTCGAAAGCTTCAGCCTGATCACGATCCAGATCGACCGCAGCCAGCGCGTCGTGCTTCCAGAGGTGTCGGGAGCGCTTCTTCCTTAAGCGGTTTCCACCCGTCCGAGCGCTTCATCGACGATCTGCTCGGCACGGAGGAACAGCTGGGTGTCGATCACCACGCCCGACGCTCCGCAATTCTCGACCACTTGCTGCGGCCGGGATGCGCCGATGATCGCCGAGGCGACGTTCGGCTCGCGAAGCACCCAGGCGAGCGCAAATTGCGGGAGCGTGAGACCGGCCTCTTCCGCGATCGGCTTCAGCCGCTGCACCGCACGAAGCACTTGCGGCTGCATCAGCCGGTCCATCCAACCGCCCATCTGATCGCTCGCCGCGCGGGAATCGCGGGGCGGCGGTGCGTCCGGATCATATTTGCCCGACAGCACGCCCTGGCCGAGAGGCGACCATACGATCTGCGAGATGCCGTTGTCCGCGCAGAGCGGGATGATTTCGTCTTCCGGCTGCCGCCACAACATCGAATATTGCGGCTGGCTCGAAACGAACTTCGCAATTCCGGTCATGTCTAGGGCCGCCTGGATGCGATCGGCCGGCCATTCCGAAAAGCCGATATAGCGCGTCTTGCCGCTGTCGACGGCGCGGGTCAGGGCCTCCATCGTCTCCTCGAGCGGCGTGTCCCAGTCGTAGCGGTGGCACTGGTAGAGATCGACATAGTCGGTCCGGAGCCGCTGCAGCGACGCATCCAGCTGCTTCTCGATCTGCGCGCGCGACAGTCCGCGGTCCGTGTCACTCATCGGGAAATAGACCTTGGTCGCGAGGATGTAGCTGTCGCGCGGACGCCCGCTCAACGCCTCGCCGAGGAAGCTTTCCGCTGCGCCGCGCCCGTAGACGTTGGCAGTGTCGATGAAGTTGATTTGCTGGTTGAACGCCTCTTCCAGGCACGCGCGCGCCTTGTCGGCTTCGACCCCAACCCCATAGGTCAGCCACGATCCGAGCGAGATTTCCGAGACCTCCAGGTCGCTGGTTCCGAGCTTGCGATATTTCATCTTGGAGAGCCTCCTTCGGTTCGATTGGACAAACGCGTCCGGGCCGTCGCGCGCTCCTTACGCCTGTGGCCGGCAAGACTCACCCTCAGCTAAATGCTTGGAGAGTCAGGATTTCACACTTTTTGGAAATCATTTCTCTGATACAGTGTCCGCCTTCAGACTGGGGAGGGGTTCCATGTTTGAGAATTCGATGCGCGACAATGTGAAGAACATGATGATCGCGTTTGGCTTGTCGGTTGCGGTGATCGGGACGGGACTGGCTGTCGCCTTCCTTTGAGCTGAGGCGCCATTCCACAGCCATAGGGTAGGGCTGGTCCGAACGGGCGCTTTGCGCTTAGGCGGGCGCATGCCTTCGGTTCTGGACGTTCACGGCCGCAAGATCTCGTACCGCCTGCGAGCGGGGGCCGCGCCGACGCTCGTCTTCTTTCCGGGCTATGCTTCGGACATGGAGGGCGCAAAGGCGCTTGCGCTCGATGCGTTCGCAGAGCGCCGCGGCCTGGGCATGCTCCGGTTCGATTATAGCGGCACCGGTTCCAGCGAAGGCGACTTCGAACAGGGCACGCTCGCGGTTTGGCTGGAAGAAAGTCTCGCTTCGGTCGACGCCCTGACCGATGGACCGCTGATGCTGGTTGGCTCTTCGATGGGCGGATGGATCGCCCTGCACGTGGCGCTGACAAGATCCGAGCGAGTGGCGGCCGTGGTCGGGATCGCTGCAGCGCCGGACTTCACGGAGTGGGGCTTTCCCGATCACCTGAAGCAACGCCTTGCCTCGGGCGAAACACTACGACGGGCTAGTCCCTATGGCGGCGAGCAAGTGACGACCGCCGGCTTCTGGGCGTCAGGGCAAAGTCTCCGTCTGCTCGACAAGGATGTCGAGATCGAATGCCCTGTCCGTTTGGTTCACGGCGACTGCGACACCGATGTGCCGCTCGACGTCGCTTTCCGAACGATGCGTGCGCTGCGTTCAGACAACGTCCAGCTGAAGGTGATCAAGGGCGGCGGCCACCGGCTTTCGGAGCCGCACGAGATCGAAGCGATCCTGCGGACCGTGGCCGACCTTCTGGAGCCCGCCCCATGATTCTCGCCGTTGCCGCCGCCGTTGCCGCTGCCGCCCCCGCATGTCCCGAGGCGGCGACGCCGGACGGATTGGTGTGCCGCGCACTCGATGCGCAGAAGAGCGGCCACCCCGATGAAGCGGCGCAAGACTTCGAAG
>JBKPJK010000105.1:0-2164 GCA_046730635.1 Pseudomonadota bacterium
GAGGTCAGAAGCGGACCAGAAGCCGGTATCGTTGCGGCCCTCGCCGGCGGGCTCGCCGCCGCCTGCTCAGGCTGCTGTGGCGGCCGCGGAGCAGGAGGCTGAACTGCGCTCGGCGTAGGCCGCTCCCTAAGCCCGGATGCAGCGGTCTCGGCGTGACGCGTTGGACGAGCCGGGGCCGGTTCAACGCTCGCCGTCGTCCCGGTCTCATTCCCTTGATTTGCAGGCGCGGCCGTCCGCGGGCTTTCCTGGTCGCCAGGCCGGGTGACATTCCCGGAAAGGCTGAAGTTCTGAAGTTCCCTCGGCCCAACCGCACCGGCAGGTTGCGAGCTGCTCTCAGGAGGCGCGTCTTGCGCGGACGCGGCTGCGGGCGCGAGCGTAAGCCCGGCCGTCAAAGCAGCAATCGCCAAGCGCCAGGCGCCCCTCATGTCCTCCCCGCTCCTGTGTGAGTCGCGCCATTTTCCGGCGCGCCGCAGGCACATGCCCGCGTCACGCAACCTATTCAAGCACAGGCTGGATGAACCGCCGCGAAACTCGCCGGTTAGCGGGCGTCGACCAGCACGAGTTCGGCGTCGTCCTCGGCCTGAATGTCGAGCTTGGACTCTCCGGTGATCGCTACTCCATCCCGCGGGCCGGCCTCAACGCCGTTCACCCGGACGCGACCGCTGGGCACCAGGTAGAGGTGCCGGTCGGGCTTGGCCTCGATGGCGATCGACTCGCCCGCCTTCACGGTCGCGCCGAGAATCCGCGCGTCTGCGTTGATGGTGAGCGCGCCGTCGTCGGCGTTCCCGCTCGCGAGCAGCTGGAATGCGCCTTCACGGGAATCCTTCGGGAAAGGTTTGGCGCCCCAGCTTGGCGGGGCCGAAGGCTTGTCGGTCTCGATCCAGATCTGGAACAGCGTCGTCTGCTCATCTTCGAGATTATATTCGGCGTGAGTCACCCCGGTGCCGGCGCTCATCACCTGCACGTCGCCGGCTCCGGTCCGGCCCTTGTTTCCCATCGAGTCCTGGTGCGTGATCGCCCCCGTTCGAACGTAGGTCACGATCTCCATGTCGCGGTGCGGATGAGGCGGAAAGCCGCTTTTCGCCGCGATCTGGTCGTCGTTCCATACGCGAATCCGACCCCAGCCCATGCGGCTCGGCTCGTAATAGTTCGCGAACGAGAAATGGTGGCGGGCATTGAGCCAGCCGTGGTCGGCATGGCCCAGCGAGTCGAATTTGCGGACGTCGATCATGGCCCTGATTTGGGCGTGCTTAAGGAAGCATCAAGTGTCAGCCATGTGACTGCTGCCTGGACGGCACCTTGCTGCCGGATGTCCCGCGGGCTAGCCGACCCAGATGTTGAATGCCGGCGTCGAATTGGGGGGCACAAAGTGCGTTGCGATCCTCGCTCGCGACACCGGAGAGATTGTTGCCCGTGAAACCGTTCCCACCAGCTCGCCCGAAGAAACGCTCAGCGATCTGGAACGCATTCTCCTGGAGTGGAAACGACAGCATGGCTTCGAGGCACTCGGAATTGGAAGCTTCGGGCCGATCGATGTCGACCCCGCTTCTGCGACTTGGGGACGCGTTCTCCAGACACCGAAGCCGGGATGGCCGGGTGCTGACATCGTCCGACGCCTGAGGGAGAAGATCGAGGTCCCGATTGCACTGGACACCGACGTCAACGCGGCGGCCTTTGGGGAAATGCGATGGGGCTCGGGACGTGGCTTCGTCGATTTCGCTTATGTGACCGTCGGTACGGGCGTGGGCGTGGGGTTGATCGTGAACGGCCGCGCCCCGCGCGGGTTCGCGCACTGCGAGCTCGGGCATATTCGAGTATCCCGTCTCGCAGGCGACGACTTCCCGGGCTCGTGTCCGTATCACGGCGATTGCGTCGAAGGGCTGGCCGCCGGGTCCTCACTCGTCGCCCGGCTGGGCGCCGAGCAGGTGAAAGGCCTCACGCCCGACGATCCGCTGTGGGATTCGGTGGTCTGGACGCTCGCCCAGCTTTGCCACGCGATCGTCTGCGCCGCGGCGCCGCAAAGAATCGCGCTGGGCGGCGGAGTGCTCGACAATCACCCATACCTTCGGCCAAGGGTTCAGGCGACGCTGGTTGAAAGTCTGGGCGGCTTTTTGGAGCTACCGTCCGGCGGCGACTACGTCTGCGCTCCAACACTCGGCAAGGA
>JBKPJK010000106.1:0-5309 GCA_046730635.1 Pseudomonadota bacterium
ATCCCCACGACATCCTGGAAGTCCTCGGCGTCGAGGCGCTGGCCGAATATCTCGTGAGCGAGATCCAGGAGGTTTATCGACTCCAGGGCGTGAAGATCAACGACAAGCACATCGAGGTGATCGTTCGCCAGATGCTGCAAAAGGTCGAGATCACGGACGGCGGCGACACCACGTTGCTTGCCGGGGAGCAGGTCGATCGCGACGAGATGGACGAGGTCAACTCCAAGCTCGAAAAGAAGCAGAAGAAGGCTGAGGGCAAGCCGGTCCTCCTGGGCATCACCAAGGCGTCGCTGCAGACCCGCAGCTTCATCTCGGCGGCATCGTTCCAGGAGACGACGCGAGTCCTCACCGAGGCTGCCGTCCAGGGCAAGGTCGATACGCTCCTTGGCCTCAAGGAGAACGTGATCGTCGGCCGCCTGATCCCGGCGGGGACCGGCGCGGGCATGAACCGCCTGCGCGTTGCGGCCTCGTCGCGCGATACGGCCCTGCGCGCGGCTCACCGCCGCATGCAGGAGGCGCTGATTGCGCCGGATTCGGCCGAGGAGCTGCGTGCCGCCGAGCTGGCGCGGACGCCGCGCGAGGACACCGGAACGGGCGACGATCCGCTCGCCGAGGTCGTGCCGAGCGGTCACGGTCTCGACGCGGATGCCGGCGATTATCTGCAGGACGAATCCAGCAGGTAAAGGCTGGCGATCGAGCCAAAACAAAAACCCCGCCGGAGCGATCCGGCGGGGTTTCTTTTTGGACTGACAGCCGCTTGCTAGCAGCGACCGCCGTGCATTGCGTTCTCGGTGCAGCTGGCCGCGGAATTCACATCAGCCGCGGCGCCTCTGACCGTGTTGCAGGCGGCAACTGCCATCGCAGCTCCGACCAACAAAAACGTCACGACCTTCTGAACCATTATCGCTCCTCCGTTTGGGCTCCGGAACGATACTGAATCAGTCTGAACGCAGCTTGTCTAGTTTCAGCTCAGCAATTTTGGCCGTGCATCGTGTTGTCGGTGCAATTCGCGACCGAATTCACGTCCTTGGCCGCGCCCCGGACCGTGTTGCACGCGGCGAGCGCGAGGGCCGTCCCGATCAACACCATGGTGGTCACTTTCTGCAACATCTCTGATCTCCTCATATGACGGCAGAACCTAACGCAGCGGAATTGGAACGGGTCCATTCCAACCGCGCAATTTCCGTCAGCGGAGGCTGGAAAGCGATCAGACCGCGACGGGCGCGGCGATGTGCGGGTGAGGCTCGTAATTCTCGAACAGGAAATCCTCGGCTTCGTAGGAGAAGAGGTCCTGCCCTCGATCCTTGATGACCAGCCGCGGAAGCGCGCGCGGTTCGCGCGTCAGTTGCAGGCGCGCCTGCTCGAGATGGTTCGAATAAAGATGACAGTCGCCCCCGGTCCAAACGAACACGCCGGGCTCCAGTCCGCACTCACGCGCCAGCATGTGGGTCAGCAGCGCATAGGAGGCGATGTTGAATGGAACGCCGAGGAACACGTCCGCGCTCCGCTGATAGAGTTGAAGGTTGAGGCGCCCGGCCGCCACCTGGGTTTGAAACAGGCAATGGCACGGTGCCAGCGCCATCCGCTCGATCTCGCCGGGATTCCACGCCGTTACGATCTGGCGCCGCGAATAGGGATCGGACCGGATCAGCCCGACGAGGTTCTTGATCTGGTCGACGTGCCGCCCGTCCGCAGTTTCCCAGTCGCGCCATTGCTTCCCGTAGACCGGGCCGAGGCTCCCCTCCTCGTCGGCCCACTCGTCCCAGATGCTGACGTTGCGTTCCTTGAGCCAGCGGATGTTCGTGTCGCCGCGCAGGAACCACAGGAGCTCGACGATGATCGATCTCAGGTGCAGCTTCTTGGTCGTCAGAAGCGGGAAGCCCTTCGCAAGGTCGAAGCGCATCTGCGCGCCGAACGTCGAAAGCGTGCCCGTGCCGGTCCGGTCCTGCTGCTCGACTCCCTCGTCGAGGATCCGCTGCATGAGATCGAGATATTCGCGCATCGCGCTACCGTATGGATGTTCGAGCCTCGTTCCAATAGGGCGCCGCAATGACCGAATCGAAAGGATTGTCGGGGCGCCTCGCAGTGGTGACTGGCGCAAGCCGCGGCATTGGAGCGGCGACTGCAGAGGCGCTCGCCTCTGCCGGGGCGCATGTCGTCCTGGTCGCCCGAACCGCCTCGGCTCTCGAGCAGGTCGAAGAACGAATACATGCGGCGGGCGGCAGCGCGACGATCGCCCCGCTCGATCTCACCGACGGCGAAAGCATCGGCAAGCTCGCGGTGGCGGTCGCGGAACGCTGGCAGAAGCTCGACATCCTCGTGCTCAACGCCGCGATGCTCGGATCGCTGACGCCGGTGCAGGACATCGATCCGAAGGAATATTCGCGGCTTTTGAGCCTCAACTTGCTTGCTCCGCAGGCGTTGATCGCTGCCTTCGATGGGCTGCTCAAGAAATCCGAGCATGCGGACGTGGTCGCGCTGACCTCCTCGGTGGGCTGCGAGCCTCGGGCCTTCTGGGGCGCTTATGGGTCATCCAAGGCCGCCCTCGAAACTTTGCTCGGCGCCTATGCCGACGAGACGGCGTTCACCAAGCGCATCCGGATCCACATCGTCGATCCAGGTGCCACGCGAACGCGCATGCGCGCCCTCGCCTTTCCCGGCGAAGAACCCGAGCAGGTGAAGCCGCCGGAGATCGTCGGCCAGGCAATCCTGCAGAGGATCGTCGCGGACGCTCCCACGGGAGAGAAAGTGCGCGTCAAAGCTTAGCTTCGCCCCAGAGCCTGCGCCGCCAATTCGCATGCGGGATTGGCAATCTGTCAAACAGGCATGATCCATGTTAGGCACGTCGAAAGGAGCAGTGAATGGGGCGGGTTCCGGGCTTCATCAAACGTGCGCCTCGGATCGATCTGCGGCGACCGGCCGTGCTCATCGATTCCGCGGGTGTGGAGACGGTCGTGACGATACTCGACGTCTCGAGTGGCGGGTTCAAAGTGCAGGCCGACGAGCCTCCTCGCATCGGTGAGGTAGTTATCCTGCGGGTCGACGGCTCCGACGACATTCAGGCGCAAATCCGCTGGGCGATCGACGGCCAGGCGGGCGGCGTCTTCCTGACGGAAGTGGATTACTCAGCTTTGCCCTAAGTCCCGAACCGAACAGGGGGTTTGCGTATGGCGAGCAAGGATGATGATCGGCGGACCGGCGATGATCGCCGCGAGGATGACCGGAGAAGCGGAACGGATCGGAGAAGCGCCGATCGCGGGACCGACCGAAGAAGCGGCGATCGGCGTGAGGGCGAACGCCAAACCTAGGGTCGTCGTCAGGCCTTCAACAGGGTCACTTGCGCAACGTCGATCGCGCCGCCCCGGAACCCGCCTTCGCAATACATCAGATAATATCGCCAAAGCTGGTGGAACGGTTCGCCGAAGCCCTGAAGCGACCCGCTCGACACGGCTCGATTGTATCGCTCGCGCCATCGTTTGAGGGTTGCCGCATAGTCGAGACGGAAACCGTCCCTATCGTCCCAGGAAAGACCGCGTTCGCCGGCCAGTTTGATGAACTGCGGCTCGTCGAGGAGGCAGCCGCCCGGGACGATGTAGGTCTGGATGAAGTCCGGACTGCCGGCATAGTGATCGAACAATCGCTCGTCGATCGAGATGAATTGGAGTGCAGCGCGGCCGCCGGTCTTGAGGTTCCGGGCGATCGCATCGAGGTAAGCGCCCCACCAGCGCTGGCCGACGGCTTCCACCATCTCTACCGATGCGACGGCGTCGAACTGTTCAGCGGTCTCGCGATAATCCTGCAGGCGAATTTCGATCCGCGAAGCGAGCCCGGCGGCCGCGATCCTCTCCTCGGCCCAAGCTTTCTGCTGTTTCGACAAAGTCAGGCCGACGACATGCGCGCCGCGCTTGGCTGCTTCGACGGCCAGCGTGCCCCAGCCGCACCCGATCTCGAGCAGCCGCTGTCCGGGCCGCAGCTCGAGCCGGTCGAGCAGAGCATGCATCTTGTTCAGCTGGGCCGCTTCCAGGCTGTCCTCCGGCGATGCGAACCTTGCCGAGCTGTAGGTCATGGTCTCGTCGAGCCAGGCCGAATAGAAATCGTTGCCGAGGTCGTAATGCGCTTCGATGTTCTGCCGCGCCTTGCGCGGGGCGTTGTCCCGAAGGCGATGCGCGACGGCATTCACCCAGCGAAACGGGCCCTTCGCGCGGCCAACGTCGCCGAGCGCAGCACCGTTGGCGGAGAAGGATTCGAACAAAGTGACGGGATCGGGGCTCGACCACTCGCCCAGGGTCCACGCCTTGAACCAGCCGACCGATCCCGACGTCGCGAGGCGAACCAGCGCGAGCCAGCTGTTGAGACGAACGATCGCATTCGGGCCGGCTGCTCGAAAACCCAGGCGGCGCTTCGATCCGTCCGGCTGGATGACCTCGATCCCGCCGGACACCAGGCGCCGATCGATCTCGTCGAGGACTCTGGCAAAGGCGGGCGCAATCAGGCGCGCGAGCATACCGCCGCCGGTGGCGAAACGGCGGTCGGCGTGCAGCAAATGCTCGCCGCGCGTGCTCATGACGGCGCAGTTATGAATTCGAAGGCAGATTGTCGAGGATTCAGAAGTTAACAGCCGGGCGCGTGGGTCGGTACGACGGTTTCGCGCGCCAAACGCGAGCGCCGCCCTTCGCCGTAGCGCGCATCGCCGATCGTTACCCACACGACGCATCGGTCGCGGGTCACAGCGGCTTGGGGAAGGATCGACCATTTCAGGAACTTCTGAAGGCGCGGGTCGCGACGGATCGCATCACGTACCAACGGGTCGGCCATGTTCGAGGGCTGACACGTACTGACCGGAGCAAATCCGCCGGCCAGCGGATCGTAGGAGCTCCGCCGATAGCAACCGTCCTCGCGCCAGACGAGATCGCGGCGCCAGAAGGCCACGGGAGGCGGCGATGCGAAGATTGATTGAGCGTGTGGATCGAACGATCGCACCGCCGCATCCGCGCGTT
Source organism: Pseudomonadota bacterium (assembly GCA_046730635.1). Taxonomy (GTDB): domain Bacteria; phylum Pseudomonadota; class Alphaproteobacteria; order Sphingomonadales; family Sphingomonadaceae; genus Sphingomicrobium. The sequence continues at coordinate 4,998 of JBKPJK010000106.1, forward strand.
GGCTGATCGCGAGGTTGAGCCCGATGTAGGCGAGCACGACCATGATGGCGACCATCGGCAGGCGCCGCCACTCCAGACCGCGCTGCTCACGGCGTTTCGACACACCGACGGCTACGGCGAGGACAAGCCAGATCCAGACGTCGATGATGAAAAGGCCGTCGGCATGATACCAGTCGTTGGAGAAAGGCGAATAGAGCTGGACCGAATAGGTCGTCAGCAGGTCGAGGAACGGGTGCGTGATCGCGCCCAGATATGACAGAGCGACCAGCCAGCCAAAACGCATCTTCAGGCCGCTTCTGAATTGCACTTCGC
>JBKPJK010000107.1:0-5745 GCA_046730635.1 Pseudomonadota bacterium
TAGATAATGTGCGCTGCGCCAGATTGCCGAAGCTATTGGCAAGCTCGGCGTTCGCACGGTTCACGATCGCGTCTGCGCTGTAGCTCCCGTCCTGTCCGAACGTGACCTCGCGCAGCAGGAAATATCGCAGCGCATCCACCCCGAAGCGGTCGGCAAGAACCATTGGGTCGACGACATTGCCCACGCTTTTCGACATCTTTTCGCCCCGGCTCAGCAAGAAACCGTGGCCATAGACCTGCTTCGGAAGCGCGATCCCCGCGCTCATCAGGAATGCCGGCCAGTAAACGGCGTGGAACCGCACGACATCCTTGCCGATCAGGTGCACGTTCGCCGGCCAGTAGCGGCGCCACAGCTCCGTATCGTCCGGATAGCCCAGGCCCGTGATGTAGTTGGTCAGGGCGTCGAGCCAGACGTACATCACATGGTTGTTGCCCCCCGGCACGGGGACGCCCCAGTCGAAGCTGGTGCGCGAGACGCTGAGGTCCTTCAGCCCGCCCTCGACAAAGCGCACAACCTCGTTGCGGCGGCTCTCCGGCATGATGAATTCCGGATTGGCCGCATAATGGTCGAGCAACGACTGCTGATATTTGGACAGCCGGAAGAACCAGCTCTCCTCAACGGTCCACTCCACTGGCGTGCCTTGCGGAGACAGCTTGCTGCCGTCCTCCGCGCTGGTGAGTTCGTCGGGCTCGTAATAGGCCTCGTCGCGGACCGAGTACCAACCTTCATAGCGGTCGAGGTAGAGGTCCCCCCTCTCCTCCATCGCACTCCAGATGGCCTGGCTCGCTCGATAATGGTCGGGCTGCGAAGTTCGGATGAAGCGGTCGTACGAGATATTAAGAGTGTCGCACATCTGCTGGAAAAGCTGCGACATTCTATCCGCAAATGCGCGCGGCTCAATCCCTTCGCCGCGTGCCGCCTGCGCCATCTTCAGGCCATGCTCGTCGGTACCCGTCTGGAAGCGGACGTCGCGGCCCCGGCTGCGCTGGAAGCGCGCGATGGCATCGGCGGCGATCGCCTCATAGGCATGACCGATGTGCGGAGGGCCGTTGGGATAACTGATCGCGGTGGTGACGTAGAAAGGCTCGGACATTGTCCTGAGCCCTAGCGGTGGCGGGCTAGCGCTTCAAGGAAGCCGGGCCGGCCACCTCCGCCAGTATGCCGCCGATCTGGAAGACGGTCGCGGACGGATCCAGCGACAACCGAGGTGCCAGCGCAGCGAGCTCACGCGCCTTCGCATAGGCATCGAGCGCACGTTCACGACGGCTTCCGTCGAGCTGACGCGCCTCGCGCGCGATCAGCGAGGGCGCCAGATCGAGAAAGGCGGCATAACGATCGGCGGCCCCTTTCTTCCCCAATTCCGAAGCCAGGCTCGACCGGCGCGCATTCGTCGGATCGCCGTGGCGCAAAATCGCCAGCGCCGCTTCCTCCAGCTTCGCGAGCTCCAGGTCGGCAAAGGCGAGCGCGCGGCCGGCCGAGCCGAAGGACATCGCGACGATCCGTTTGCGCTCGGCTTCGTTCAGGCCCGGAGCATGCTGTTCGATGATCGACGTCATGGCGTCATCATCGAGACTTTGAAAATCCACTCGCCTGCAGCGCGAGCGGATGGTCGGCAGCAAGCGCCCGGGGGCGTGGCTGACGAGGAAGAACAACGTGTTCGCCGGCGGTTCTTCGAGCATTTTGAGGAGCGCATTCGACGCCTCCCGATTGAGCTCGTCCATGCTGTCGATCACCGCCACGCGCCAGGGCGACAGTCCCGCCGTCATGCTCATGAACTCGCCCAGCGCGCGAACCTGATCCACCGAGATGTCGCGAGCCAGACCGTCGCCCTTCTCTCTCGGGAGCCGCTCAAGCCAACGCATATCCGGGTGGCTGCCGGCTTCGATCAGTTTGACGATCGGGTGGTCGTCCGGGCTGTCGAGGCCCGGGAGGTTGAAGGGCGGACCGGCCGCTTCCGCCAGCACCCGGCGAGCGGCCGCATGGGCGAAGGTAGCCTTGCCGGTGCCTCGAGGTCCCGCCAGCAGCCACGCATGGTGCAGCTTGCGCGTTCCCCAGGCGCTTGCGAACGCCTCGACCGCGCGATCCTGTCCGAAGATCATGGGAGCAGGTCCTCGATGGCGTCGAGCAGTCTGCGAGTGACTTCGTCAGGCGGCCCGGAAGCATCGATCAACTTCACTCGATCCGGCTCTTCGGCGGCGATCAACCGAAAGGCGAGATCGACTTTTTGATGGTAGCCCGCGGGCCGGCCGCCGATGCGGTCGCTCTCCTCGTTGTCGCGAGCCCGGGCGCGAGCGCCGCCTTCCGCAAGCGCAAGCACGATCGTTCGGTCCGGAAAGCAGCCATCGAGCCCGAAAGCGTTGATCGCCCTCACCTGCTCTATTCCGAGCTCGCCCGCGCCACCCTGATAAGCGAGCGAGCTGTCGAGAAAGCGGTCGGAGAGGACCCACCGCCCCGAATCGAGCGCCGGGCGAATCGTCTTCTCCACATGGTCGGCGCGCGCAGCGGCGAATAGCAGCGCCTCGGCCCGCGGCCCCCACCGTTCCTCGTCGCCCGTCAGCAGCAGCTCACGGATCGCTTCGGCGCCGCTGCTTCCCCCGGGCTCGCGAGTGACAAGGACGGGAATTCCCCGATCCTCGAGTGCCGACGCCAGGGCCTTGACCTGCGTGGACTTGCCGGCCCCCTCCCCGCCCTCGAGGCTGATGAACCGTCCGCGTGACGTCACGCCATCCCGAACAGCGACTTGAGGCCGAGCCAGAGGCGCCCGAAGACGCCGGCGCGGCCAACGTCCTCGCCCGCCACCAGCGGAACGATCTGCGGGGGCGTGTCGCCGGTCGTGATCACCAGCTGCGCAACCTCCTGACCTTTGGTGAGCGGCGCCGTGAGTGGACCCTGGTAGCGGATCTTCATGCTGGTCGCCCCGTTGCTCAAGAGGCCGGCGGGCACGGTCACGGCGAGGTTGCGGGGAGCGACCAGCGGCACTTCGCTCGAGCTTCCAAGCTGGACCTTGGCGGTCCCGACCTTAGCGCCCTGCTGGAACAAAGGCTTGGCCTGCCAGGCGCCGAAGCCCCACTGCATCAGGCGCGTCGACTCCTGGACGCGCTCGTTCCAGCTACCCATGCCGGCGAGAACCTCGATCAGCCGACGGCCGTTCTGCTCGGCCGAGCCGGTGAAGCCATAACCCGCTTCATCGGTATGCCCGGTCTTCAATCCGTCGGCTCCGGGGATCTTGCCCAGGATCGGGTTCCGGTTCTGCTGGGTGATGTCCTGGTTGGACCCGAGCGTCTTGCCCCAGGTGAAGCTCGGCAGCGAATAGAATTGCTTGTAGAGCTTGTAATGGTTTTCGATTTCGTAGCGCGCCAACGTCGCGAGGTCCCGCGCCGAGACATAGGTGACGCCATTGTCGGGCCAGCCATTGGCGGTTCCGAAATGGCTGTTGGTGAGGCCGATGCGCTTGCCGAGCGCGTTCATCTGGTCGGTGAAGGCCTGCTCGGTCCCGGCGATGCATTCCGCAAGCACAACCGAAGCGTCGTTGCCCGAAAGCGTGACGATCCCCTTCAACAAATTCTCAACGCTGACCTGCTCGTTCGGCGAGAGGAACATGGTCGATCCAGCCTGCGGACCATGCCACTTCTGCCAGGTCTCAGGGCGCACCGTGCACATCTTGTTGAGAGGGAGCTGGCCCTTGTCGATGAGCTCGAACGCCACATCCGTCGTCATCATCTTTGCCATAGACGCGGGCGGCATCCGGACGTCCGCGTTCTTCTCGTAGAGGACGGCACCCGACGAGAGGTCGATCAGATACGCGACCTTAGCCGGCGTCTCGAACTGCGGCGCAGCCGCCGGCGAGGCGGTGGCGACAAGGATGGAAGCGGCGGTGGCGGAGAGGACGATGCGGCGCATGAAAGGGACCAGAATCCTAACTAGATGACGGTGGCACCTGTCTATCGCCGAGCAATGGCGTCCGCCAGAACCCCGACCGAAATCGCGTAGAAATTCGAACAATTATAATCGAGGATCGCGCGATAGTTCGTCGTCAGCAGGTAGGCCGTCGCATAGGGCCCGTCCGGCTCGATCAGGCTGGCTTGCTCGCCATCCGGGATGGAGCGGCCGATCGGCGTCACGCCGAGCGCCCGCCATTCGCGCATGGTCAGCCAGCGACTGTGGCGTGCGTAGACCTGCGGGCAGCGCTGCGCTCTCATCCGCGAGACGATCGCCGCCCGGTTCAAAGTCGGCGAGACGCGCACCGGGATTCCCCAGGCGACGTTCGGTTTCCAACCGGCATCGCGCAGGTAAGCGGCGATCGACGCGAGACCGTCCAGCTCGTCGCTCCAGATGTTTGCGTATCCGTCGCCATCCCCGTCCGCGCGCAGGCGGAGCGCGACCGACGGCATGAACTGCGGAAATCCCGTCGCCCCGGCCCAGCTACCCTTCAAGCGCCACCGCGGGATGCCCTGGTCGATGAGCTTCAGCGCGGAAATGAATTCGGATTCGAAGAACTCGCGTCGCCGCCCATAATAGCCGAGGCTCGCAAGGGCGCCGAGCAGGTCGGTGCTTCCCGTAACCAGGCCATAGCTCGTCTCATGGCCGTAGATGGAGAGCAGGACCGCCGGATCGACCCCCCAGCGCGCCTCGATCGACCTCAGCCCGCTATAAAGGTTGGAATAGTTCACACGGCCACGCCGGATCAACGAATCGGTCACATGGCGGTTGAGGTACGGCGCAAGCGCCCCGACCACCCCTCCCGTGCTTCGGGCGACCGGCTCGGTGCGCTCCATCTCGATCGCACGCTGGTTGATCGAGAGGCCGGGAACGTTCTGCTGGATGGTCCACTCGCGGACGCCCTGCTGACGGGCAAGGATCGCCAGGCGCTGCTTGTAGGTGGTCCAGCTGTCGGCAACCGGTTGCGCATACGCCGGCTGCGAGTAGGGGTAGCTCGCGGTTTGCGCCGACGCCGTCCCTACGGATGCAGCCGAAACCGAAACCAAAATCCAGCTGCCCAATCCGCTCAAAGCACGTCCTCCCAACATCCGAGGCTATTCCGGACAACCGTGTCACGGCCAGCATGGTTCACCGTGCGCCTTGCACGTCCCGTCCCGACACGCGATAGGCACTGACCCTGAGGAGAGGTGGCCGAGTGGTTTAAGGCAGCGGTCTTGAAAACCGCCGTGGGTGCAAGCTCACCGTGGGTTCGAATCCCACCCTCTCCGCCAAGGATCGCGCTTACCGCCGCCACGCTCGTGGAGAGCATCTCAATCGGTCACCTTCGACCGGTCTTCGAGAACCAGATTCCAGTGCACGGCCCGGGTGTCATAGGAGGCCAGCACAGCCTGTGCTGCGAGCTCGACACGAGCGGCTTCGGCATCGGCCCCAGCAAAGGCTCGGACAGCATCGAGGTTTTGCCAGACCGTTAGCACTCGGATCTTCCAAAGATCGCAATCACATCGGGTCAGCAGGGTGGCCCGGACAAAGCCGGGAAGGCCGTGCAGCGCCGTAAGTACTACCTCGTCGAAGTGCGCTCGATATGCTGCAGCGCCGTCTTCCGTGGCCGTTGCCGACCACTCTCTCACGAGCATCGGGGGATCCTCGCGATCAACCACGCAGGTTCATAGACCAGTTCTGGCCGATGAGATCCTGGCCAAAAGAGCGATGCGGCGTTTCTTCATCGAGCACGAACCCAAAGCGTTCGTAGAGCCGGCCGTGCAGACGACAGAACACTGTTCGTCCATAGGACGATCTTCGCATAGC
>JBKPJK010000108.1:0-5180 GCA_046730635.1 Pseudomonadota bacterium
TCGACGAGAGAAGAAGGCGTTGGGAAACTCCGAAACGGTGCTGCTCATCGATCACCGCGAGTCCGAGGTTCTTGTATCCCACCTTCTCCTGGAAAATCGCATGCGTACCGACGAGCACGTCGATCGAGCCGTCGGCCAGCCCCATCAGCACACTGTCCCTCGAACGGCCTTTCTCCCGGCCCGTGAGGATCGCGACGCGAACTCCGATGCTGTCCAGCTGCGCCAGCAGCGTGGCATGATGCTGGCGCGCCAGGATCTCGGTCGGAGCCAACAAGGCCGCCTGCGCCCCGGACTCGACGGCAGCCAGCATCGCCATGAGCGCCACGAGCGTCTTGCCGGAGCCGACATCGCCCTGAAGCAGCCGGAGCATCGGCGCCGTCTGGGCCATGTCGCCGTGAATCTCGCCGATAACTTGCCGCTGGGCGCCGGTCAGTTGGTACGGCAGCTTCAGCTTCGCGATCAGCTCGCCGGTACCTGGCAGGGCCACGGTTCGGTGGCGGCGCTGCGACTGCCTCAGCAGGAGAAGCGCTAGCTGGTTCGCAAAAATCTCATCGTAAGCCAGCCGCTCACGCGCGGCACTCGCTCCGGGTTCGCGGTGTGCGAGAGCAAGCGATGCACGCCATGGGGACCATGATTCTCTTGCCGCCAGGCCGGCCTCGATCCACTCCGGAAGCTCCGGAGCCCGCTCCAGAGCCTCCCGGGCAAGCTCGCCCATGCGGCGATTGGTGAGCCCCTCGGTCAGTGGATAGACGGGTTCGCGGATTGCAGGAGCGGATCCTCTGCCCGGCTCGCCAACCTCGGGATGGATGATCTGCCACTCCTCGCCGTAAGCTTCGAGCTTGCCCGAGATGATGCGCTTCTCGCCGATCGGAAGGGTTCGCTTCGCCCACCCAGGATTGTTGAAATAGATGAGGCTGATCGTGTTCCCGTCGGCGTCGGACGCCAACACCCGCATCGGTCCCCGGCCCGAGCGGTTCTCCCGAGTCTGGTACGGCGTAAGCTCCAGGATGACGTTGCGTCCGAGGAGCTCCGCGCTGGCGGCGGGCGCCTTGATGCGCTCGATGGCGCCCGTCGGCAGATGATAGAGGGCATCGACAACCCGGGTGATGTCGAGCCGCTTGAGGAGCTTCGACACCTGCGGCCCAACCCCCTTCAGGACCTCCACCTCGGTAAAGAGCGGATTGAGGATCTCGGGCCGCATGCGCAGTTGTTAGCGCGACATTCGCCGCTCGCAATGGCAGGAGAGCGCCACTACATGGACCCCATGCCTTCCGAAGCGGAACTGAAGCGCCTGCACTGGCGCGCGCACCATCGCGGCACCCGCGAAGCCGACATGCTGATCGGCGGATTCTTCGACGCACATCATGCTTCGTGGAGCGCCGCCGACCGCGCATTGTTCACCGCCATGCTGGAGGAACAGGACGTCGACATCATGGCCTGGGCGCACGGAACCGCAGAGGCGCCGGAGCGCTTCGAAGGTCCCATGATCGAGGCGCTCAAGAAGCTCGACTACATTCGGATTGCGCGATGACAGAGCCTCTGCAACGCGTCCTGCGCGCCGATCGGCCTCTGACTCTCGCCGGCGTCCCCTCCGGTTTCCTGCCCTGGCTGGCAGCCGATCTCGCGAGGGCCGCGCACGGCGCCGGTAAAGGCGGCCGCGCGGTGGTCATCGCAGCCGATGAGGCGGCCATGCGGGCTCTGGCGGAAACTGTGCCTCTCTTCGCGCCGGAGGTCGAAGTCCTGACTCTTCCCGGTTGGGATTGCCTCCCTTACGACCGCGCGTCGCCGGCGCTGCGGGTCATGGCAGAGCGGCTCGGCACCCTGAACGCTCTGCAGGAAAAGCGTGAAAAGCCGCAATTGCTCGTCTCGACGGCCGGTGCAGCGACGCAACGAGTGCTGACCCCGTTTCGTATCCGCCAGTTGACGCGCCGGGTTGCCGAGGGCGAGCGGATCGAGCGTGAAAGCCTCGTCCAGCAGCTCGCTGCGCTGGGATACGAGCGGACGGACACGGTCGCGGAGCATGGCGAATATGCCGTTCGAGGCTCGCTGATCGACGTTTTCCCCGCGGGTGCCGAGCAGGCGCTACGTCTCGACTTCTTCGGCGACGAGATCGACAGCCTTCGCCTCTTCGATCCGGCGGATCAGCGCTCGACTGCCAAAGCGGACGGCTTCACCTTGATGCCTGCGTCCGAAGCGCTGCTGGATGCCGACAGCATCAAGCGGTTCCGCTCCCGTTATCGCGAGATTTTCGGGGCTACGTCGACCCAGGACCCACTCTACCAGGCACTTTCCGAGGGCCGGCGCATGGCGGGGATGGAGCATTGGATCCCGCTTCTCGAGGAGAAGCTCGCAACGATGTTCGATCATCTTGGCGAGAACGACATCATCCTCCGCGACACGGGCGCCGACAAAGCGATCGAAGCCCGGCGGGAAGCGATCGAGGACTATTACAACAACCGCCTGCGGGCGATGGAGGCCGAGCCGGGCAACTATCGGCCGCTGGAGCCGCAGTCACTCTACGTTCTCAACGGCGATTGGGACGCGATCGTCGCCGAACGGGCCATCCATCGCACCTCGCCCTTTCCCGAGCCGGAGTCGGCGACCACGATTGGATTCGGCGTCGAACCGGCCCGCGATTTCACGCCGGAACGCGCGCAGCAGACCAATGTCTACGAGGCCGTTAGCGACCACGTCGCCAAGCTGCGCAGGAACGGTCAGAAGGTCGTTCTCGCAAGCTATACCCGCGGTGCCCGCGAGCGGCTCCTCGGCCTGCTCGAGGAGAACGGCCTCAAAACTCACAAGGTCGTCGACAGCTGGCAGGAAGCGCTGCGGAGCAAGACCCAGCCAGCGCTGATCGTCCTTCCGCTCGAGCATGGCTTCACCACTCCCGACGTCGCGGTGCTTACCGAGCAGGACATGCTCGGCGACCGTCTCGTCAGGCGGCGCAAGAAGCGGAAGGCCGCCGATGCCTTCCTTCAGGAGCTGGCGACTCTCTCGCCAGGCGATCTCGTCGTCCACGCGGATCATGGCATCGGCCGATACGAGGGACTGACGCAAATTCCGGTCAGCAAGGTGCCGCACGACTGCGTCGCGCTCGAATATGCGCGCGGCGACAAGCTCTACGTGCCGGTCGAGAATATCGAGTTGCTCTCGCGCTACGGCAGCGAGAGCGAAGGCGTGGCTCTCGATAGCCTGGGCGGCGAAGCGTGGCAGCGTCGCAAGGCCCGCATGAAGGAGCGGATCCGCGAGATTGCGGGCGAGCTCATCAAGACGGCTGCATTGCGGGCCACGCGCCCTGGCGTGATCGCCCAGCCCGACAGCGCCTTCCCGCAATTCGTCGATCGCTTCCCGTACGAGGAGACGGACGACCAGGAGCGGGCGATCGAGGATGTGCTTCAGGACCTCGAGGCGGGCAAGCCGATGGATCGGCTGGTCTGCGGCGACGTCGGGTTCGGAAAGACTGAGGTTGGGCTACGCGCGGCCTTCGTGATGGCGATGTCTGGAAAGCAGGTCGCGCTCATCTGCCCAACGACATTGCTGGCGCGGCAGCATTACCGGAATTTCGTCGACAGGCTCCAGGGCTTTCCATTGAACGTTGGTCGGCTCTCGCGGCTCGTGCCGGCTGCCGAAGCCAAGAAGACGAAAGAAGGGCTCGCCGACGGCACCGTCGATATCGTGATCGGTACGCACGCCCTTCTCGCCAAGGGTGTGGAGTTCAAGCGGCTCGGCCTGGTGATCGTCGACGAGGAGCAGCATTTCGGGGTTACCCATAAGGAGCGGCTCAAGGCGCTCAGGGCGGACGTTCATGTCCTGACGCTGACCGCGACCCCGATCCCGCGCACCCTGCAGATGGCGATGTCCGGCCTTCGCGACCTCTCCGTCATCCAGACTCCGCCGGTCGATCGCCTCGCGGTGCGCACCTACGTCACGCCGTTCGACGGCGTCGTTCTCCGCGAGGCGCTCCTCCGCGAACATCATCGCGGCGGCCAAAGCTTCTTCGTGGTTCCGCGAATTGCCGATCTTGCGGACATGGAGGAATGGCTCCGCGAGCAGGTTCCGGAGGTGAAGTTCGTCACTGCTCACGGCCAGATGAGCCCAAGCCAGGTCGAAGAGCGGATGAGCGCGTTCTACGATCAAAAATATGACGTGCTGCTGTCGACGACGATCGTCGAAAGCGGGCTCGATATTCCGAGCGCGAATACGCTCATCGTATATCGCTCGGACCGCTTCGGCCTGGCTCAGCTCTATCAGCTGCGCGGGCGCGTCGGCCGAGCCAAGACGCGCGCTTATGCCTATCTGACCATGCCCGCGACGCGCTCGATCACCGAAGCGGCGCACAAGCGGCTGCAGGTCCTGGCGGAGCTCGACAGCCTCGGCGCCGGATTCCAGCTCGCGAGCCACGATCTCGACATCCGCGGAGCCGGAAACCTTCTCGGCGACGAGCAATCCGGTCACATCAAGGAGGTTGGGTTCGAGCTTTATCAATCGATGCTGGAGGACGCGATCGTCGAGCTGAAGGCCGGCGGAGTCGCGCCACGGACCGAGGAATTCACGCCGCAGATCAGCGTCGACGCGCCGATCATGATCCCCGAGGAATATGTTCCGGATCTCGACCTGCGCATGGCCCTATACCGCAGGCTCGGCGAACTGGAAGATCGCCCGGCCATCGATGCGTTCGCGGCCGAGCTGATCGATCGGTTCGGAGCGCTACCGGTCGAGACCGCAAACCTGATGCGGATCGTCGAGGTGAAGCTCAATTGCCGGCAGGCGATGGTCGCGAAGCTCGACATAGGACCGAAAGGCGCCGTCGTGACCTTCGCGGACTCGGGCTTCCCGGATTTGGAAGGCTTGCTCGGCTACATGGACCGGCTGAAGGGTACGGCCAAGCTTCGTCCGGATAGCAAGATGGCCGTATCGCGCGACTGGCCCACTCCCGACGCACGCCTCAACGGCGCGCTGCAGCTATCGCGCGGCCTCGCGCGCGTCGCGGCGGCCGGCGAAAGCGCGAAGAAGGAGCTCGAGCCCGCTTAGCTCGGCTTCACGAACTTGTAGGCGAACTGGCTCGTGTGCCCGCGGATGGACTTGTCGAACACGGGAATGTCCAGTGGATCCGCAGGGTTGTTGAGGACCTTGCTCTCGCCGGCGTAGCGGAATCCCGCACCTTCCACGATCTTGCGCAC
>JBKPJK010000109.1:0-3371 GCA_046730635.1 Pseudomonadota bacterium
CGGATCAGAGCGGCGCCAAGCAACGCGATTCCCGCAAGCGCGAATAGCCGCCAGCCCCTTCGGATACGGATGCTGGACCAGCTGTAGGTTGGGATGCTGGAGATCATCAGCATCGCGATGAACAGGGTCCAGCCCATCACGAGTTCCCACTCGCGGAACCAGTCATTCTGGGTGATCAGCCACAAATAGATCGGAATGAATGCCAGGCCTGCGCCCGCGGGAGCCGGCACACCCGTGTTGAACCCGGCGGACTTGTGCGGCTGCTCGGCCGCATCAAGCCGGGCGTTGAATCTGGCCAGTCGGAGAGCACAGCAAACTGCCAGGGCGAGCGCCGCGATCCATCCGAAACGCGGTGCGGTCTGAAGCGACCAGAGGAACAGGATCAGCGCCGGCGCGGTGCCGAACGCGATATTGTCACTGAGGGAGTCGAGTTCGGCCCCGAACTTGCTCTGGGCGCGCAACAGCCGGGCGATGCGTCCGTCGAGGCCGTCGAGGACTCCCGCGAGGATAATCGCGCCGAGCGCCTTCTCCCAGTCGCCGCGGATGGCAAGACTCACGCCGGTCAGGCCCATGCACAACGCCATTGCGGTAATCGCGTTGGGGATCATCGCGCGGAACGGAATGCCGCGCGGCCCCTCGTCTTCACTCACTGGCTGATGCCCGTCAGCGTCGTGTCTACACCAATTTCCGCGAGAACGGTTTCTCCGGCAATCGATCGCTGCCCGAGCAGCACGCGCGGCGAAGTGCCGGCCGGAAGGTAGACGTCGACCCTGCTTCCGAAACGGATCAGGCCGACGCGCTGTCCCGCTTCGACCATGTCGCCTTCGCGCACGAACGAGAGGATCCGGCGGGCAACGAGGCCGGCGATCTGGGTGAATCCGACCCTGATACCATCGCCACCCTCGACCAGGAAATGTTGCCGTTCGTTGTCTTCGCTCGCCTTGTCGAGGTCGGCGTTGACGAATTTGCCGGGGACATAGGCAATGCGCTTCACGCGTCCCGAAATCGGCGCGCGATTGATGTGGACGTCGAAGACGCTCATGAAAATCGACACGCGCGTATAGTCGCCATCGGCGAGCCCCTCCGGCCCGCGGAGCTTGGGCGGGGGCGGGACGTTCGCGATCATCGTGATCAGCCCGTCGGCTGGCGCAATGATCAGCCCCTCGCCGCGCGGGGTGGTACGAACCGGGTCCCGGAAGAAGCTGACGACCCAGATCGTGAGGCCGACCAGCAACCACGCCAGAAATTGCCAATGGAGAAGAAAAGCGAGAGCGGCGGCAGCCCCCGTGCCGACCGCATATTTGCGGCCTTCCGGATGGACGGAAGGGAAGCGCCACTTGACGGTGGTGGTCGGAAGCGGCGTGTCGTGCTTGTCGAGCGCTGGCATGCGCGCCTGCTTAGAGGCGCTCAGCGCCACGCACAACGCTGCGGTTGCGTGCGCCGGGCACGCATCCTAATGCGCCGCCAAATCTCCAAATCGCAGGAACGAAAATGGCCAAGATCAAGGTGAAGAACCCTGTCGTCGAACTCGACGGCGACGAGATGACGCGGATCATCTGGCAGTGGATTCGCGAACGGTTGATCCAGCCATATCTCGATGTGGATCTTCTCTACTACGATCTCTCGATCGAGAATCGCGACGCAACCGACGACCAGGTCACGATCGACGCGGCCAACGCGATCAAGAAGCACGGCATCGGCGTCAAATGCGCCACGATCACTCCCGACGAGGCGCGGGTACAAGAGTTCGGCCTCAAGAAGATGTGGAAATCGCCCAACGGAACGATCCGCAACATCCTTGGCGGCTGCATCTTCCGTGAACCGATCGTCATTTCGAATGTGCCGCGGCTGATCCCCGGATGGACCGATCCGATCGTCGTCGGCCGTCACGCGTTCGGCGACCAGTATCGCGCTACCGATTTCCGGGTCCCGGGCCCGGGCAAGCTCACCATGAAATGGGTCGGCGAAAACGGCGAGGAGCTGGAGTTCGACGTGTTCGATTTCCCGAGCTCGGGCGTCGCGATGGGCATGTACAACTTGGACGACAGCATCCGCGACTTCGCCCACGCCTGTTTCAACTACAGCCTCAACCGCGGCTGGCCGCTCTATCTCTCCACGAAGAACACCATTCTGAAAGCCTACGATGGACGCTTCAAGGACATCTTCCAGGAGATTTACGACAGCGAATACAAGGCCAAGTTCGAAAAGATCGGCATCGAGTATCAGCATCGCCTGATCGACGACATGGTTGCGTCCGCCCTCAAGTGGAGCGGCAAGTTCGTCTGGGCATGCAAGAATTACGACGGAGACGTTCAGTCCGACCAAGTCGCGCAGGGCTTCGGCTCGCTCGGCCTCATGACCTCGGTCCTGATGACTCCGGACGGCAAGACCGTCGAAGCCGAGGCGGCGCACGGCACCGTCACGAGGCACTACCGAATGCACCAGCAGGGAAAGGCCACGTCGACAAACCCGATTGCGTCCATCTTCGCCTGGACCGGAGGCCTCAAATATCGCGGCAAGTTCGACGACACGCCGGAGGTCACGCGCTTCGCGGAAACGCTTGAGCGAGTGTGCGTCGAGACCGTCGAGGGCGGTCAGATGACCAAGGACCTCGCGATCCTCGTCGGCCCCGAACAAGCGTGGATGACCACCGAGCAATTCTTCGAGGCGATCGTGAAGAATCTCGAGGCGGCGATGGCCGACTGGGGAGAGCCCGTGACGGCATGACGTCGGTCCGCGCGGTGACAATGGTCGCCGGCGCTGCTTAAACGGCTGCGTGGAAGGTGAATTCAGCAGATCGGGATTCAGCGACGCCCTGGTGATCCTGGGCGCTGCCGGGATCGTCATTCCGGCGTTCGCGCGGCTTCGGATCAACCCGATCATCGGGTTCATCCTGATCGGGCTGCTGGTCGGTCCTTTCGGACTCGGCAGCATCAGTGGTCAGCATTCCTGGCTGCACTTCATCACCATCTCCAATCCCCAGGCGATCGAGCCGTTCGCCGATCTTGGCGTAGTGCTCCTGCTCTTCTCGATCGGCCTCGAGCTTTCGTTCCGAAGACTGTGGGCGCTGCGCGCGCTGGTTTTCGGCGTGGGAGCCGCGGAACTGCTCGTTTCCGCGGCGATCATCGCGGTCGGGCTTTACCTGACCGGCCAGGGTGTTTCAGCCGCGATCGGCCTAGGACTCGCATTGGCCTTGTCCTCAACCGCAATCGTCATGCCTCTGGTGGGCACGCACACGCCCGTCGGCCGCTCGGCCCTGGCCATGCTGCTCTTCGAAGATTTGGCCCTGGTGCCCATCGTGTTCGCGCTCGGCGCGATGGCGCCCCACGCTGCGGACGTTGGCGTCGGCTCGCTCGTTCGCACCATGATCG
>JBKPJK010000110.1:0-6040 GCA_046730635.1 Pseudomonadota bacterium
GCGCTGGAAAGACTACGCTCGGACTGCAGTTCCTCATGGAAGGGCGGGCGAAAGGCGAGCGATGTCTCTACATCACTCTGTCCGAGAGCAAGGAAGAGCTGACTCATGTCGCCCAAACCCATGGTTGGACGCTCGACGGCATCGATATTTTCGAGCTGGTGCCACCCGAGCTCAGTCTGGACCAGGAGCGCGAACAGTCGATCGTTTACGCGTCCGACCTGGAGCTCGGCGAAACGGTCCAACTCGTAAAGGATGAGGTCGGGCGCGTGGCCCCGGCCCGCGTGGTGTTCGACAGTCTATCTGAAATTCGTCTTTTGGCGCAGGGGGCTCTTCGGTTTCGCCGCCAGGTTCTCGCCCTCAAGCACTTCTTCGCCCAGCATGGATGTACGGTACTGTTCCTCGACGACCTCACGGAAATGGTCGACGATCTCAGCCTGCACAGCCTCGCGCACGGTGTCGTCCGGCTGGAACAGCTTGCCATGATGTACGGCGCCGAACGGCGACGCCTCAGGGTTCATAAAATGCGAGGACGTCAGTTCCACGGCGGATTCCATGATTACGTGATCCGCAAGGGTGGGCTCGAAATCTTCCCGCGCCTTGTCGCCAGCGATCATCCTGATTCGGGGCAATCCTGGCGAGAAGCGAAAAGCGGCATCGCAGCTCTGGACGAACTGGTGGGCGGAGGCCTCGATTACGGCACCTCTACGCTGATCATCGGCCCATCCGGTACCGGCAAGTCCACTCTCGGCCTGCGCTATGCCTACGAAGCGATGCAGAAGGGCGAAAAAGCTCTGATCATCAGTTTCGACGAGACCGCGGCTATCTTCGAACGCCGCGCAAGCGGGCTGGGAATGACCACGGCCGCTTTCGTCGAGAGCGGACATTTCACGTTCCGGCAAATCGATCCGGCGGAGCTTTCGCCCGGCGAGTTGACGGGCATCATCCGCGATCACGTCGAGGGTGAAGGCGTGTCGGTCGTCGTTCTCGATTCGCTCTCGGGCTACCAACAGGCGATGCCGGAAGAGAATTTCCTGCTGCTCCAGATGCATGAGATTCTCACCTATCTGAACCAGCAGAATGTATTGACCTTCCTGATGCTCACTCAGTCCGGGATGGTGGGTAATATGACGAACCCGCTCGACCTGACCTACTTATCCGACAGCGTCCTGCTGCTTCGCTACTTCGAAATCCACGGGGAGATCCGGCGAGCAGTCTCCGCCATCAAGAAAAGAACCGGTCGGCATGAGCCGACCATCCGCGAGTTCAAGATCGGTCCGGGCGGCGTCGAAGTCGGTCCGGCGCTCACCGGCTTCCGCGGCGTCCTCACGGGAGTGCCTGTCTATGAAGGTGGCGAACAATTGATGGCTGGCTCGAAGGGAGCCTGACATTCCTCCGGGGTCATCTGCGGATCGTTTCCTGATCGTGGCGCCCGCCGGGCGCGATGCCGAGGTCGTCAGCCAGCTCTTGGCCAGCGCCAAGATCGAGCCGCTCATCGACGGCTCCGGCGAGCTCCTGCTGCAAGCGTTGCGTGATGGGAATGCAGCCGGCGCCGTCGTCACCGACGACGCGCTGCTCCGAATCGATCAGGCGAGTCTCAGCGAGGCGATTGCGAACCAACCGCCTTGGTCCGACTTTCCGTTCGTGCTCCTCGTCCGCCGAAGCGCGCAACGCGAAGGACCTAAAGCGATCGAAGCAGTGATGAACGCGACCGTCCTCGAGCGGCCGCTTCACCCGGCGTCGCTCCTTAGCGCAGCACGTGCTGCGGTACGCGCTCGCGCTCGGCAACGTCTCGCCGCCGAATATCTTGCCGAGCGTGAGCGTGCGGAGAAACAGCTTCGTGAGCTTGCCGAGACCCTCGAGCAAAAAGTCATAGAACGAACCCGCGACCTGGCTTCGGCCAATGATCGGCTGACTGCCGAGATTGCGGAGCGCGAGCGCGCCGAAAACAGGCTGATCCAGGCGCAGAAAATGGAAGCGGTCGGTCAGCTCACCGGCGGCATCGCGCACGACTTCAACAACCTCCTGACGGTTGTCGTAGGCTCACTCGACCTGCTGCTTCGGCGTTGCGAGGACGAAGCCATCCTGCGGCTGGCTCGGAATGCGCTGAAGGCCGCCGACCGCGGCGCCAATCTCACCGCACAGCTCCTTGCATTCTCGCGCCGCCAGCGCCTCTTGCCGGTCGCCCTCGATATCAATCAGGTGATCCTCGGAATGCAGGAGATGCTCGCCCGGTCGATTGGCCCGCAGATTCAAATCGAGACGAAGCTCGATGCCGAGATGTGGCCGGCACTTGCCGATCCGACGCAACTCGAGGTGATGCTTCTCAACCTCGCGATCAACGCACGTGACGCGATGACCACAGGCGGGCGTATCGTCATCGGAACCAACAATGTTACGTCCGTGCCGCGTGCATTGGCTTCGGAGCTCGAACCTGGCGAATATGTCTGCATCAGCGTTTCCGACAATGGTCCGGGAATGCCGCCCGAGGTCGTGGCTCGCGCGTTCGAGCCCTTCTTTACGACCAAGTCGCACGGCAAGGGGACGGGCCTCGGCCTTTCCCAGCTTTACGGCTTCGCGAAGCAATCCGGTGGGGCAGCCCGGATCGAAAGCGAAATCGGCCGGGGAACGACGGTCGCCATTTACCTGCCGCGCACCCACGAGAAGATTGCATCGGACATCCTCGGTCCGCACGAGGGGTCGCGAGGCGGCCTCGCGAAGATTCTGGTCGTGGACGACGACGATGAGGTTCGCACGGTCACTGCCGACACGATCACGGAGATTGGCTACAAGGTCGTTGCCGTGGCGAGCGCCGAAGATGCGCTCGACCGCCTTCGAAACGAACGATTCGACCTGCTGATCACCGATGTTGCGATGCCCGGTACCAACGGGGTCCAGCTCGCACGGCGCGCCCGGGTCATGGACCCCGGAATGCCGATCCTTTTCGCCAGCGGCTATGCGGACGTCCAGACGTTCGGCGAAGAATTGTCCGACGAGACCGTGCTCAAGAAACCGTTTCGGATCACCGAAGTCGCAGCTCGGATCGAGTCGTCGCTCGATCGTACGCTGCAAACCGATGATTCGGTCGCCTAGCTCAAACGAGCCCCTTACACCGCTGCATCGAGCCAGTGCTTCGACGCACGACGCTCGTGCTCCGCTTCGGCGATAATCCACTCCGCGAACCGGCGGACCTTCTCGGTACTTCGTCTGACCGTCGGGTAGACCAGCCAGAAGGATCGGCCTGTCGCCACCACAAGCGAGTGGGCGGGGACGAGCCTCCCCTCTTCGAGATCACGTCGGCATAACAAAGGCGAGGCCAGCGTTATCCCGTGGCCCGCAATGGCCGCTGCAGCGTCCAGATGTTCCTCGGCAAAACTGAACTGCGACTCTGGGCGTCGATCGATGCCCAGGCTTTCGAACCAGCTGGCCCACCAATCCTGACGGCCCAGCAGCGGAATGTGAGAACCTGGGTTCGGCCAACCCGTCTCTCGCACCGAAGCGAGGACAGACGGAGCGCAAAGAGGCATGAAGATGCTGGGAAACAGCAAGGTCGAGTGGAGACCCGGCCACCTTCCACCGCCGTTGCGCACGGCAATGTCGAAATCGTCTGCCAGCAGATCGCGAGGTTCCGGCGACAGATCCACTTCGACCTTCACTGATGGGAGCTTCGATTTGAGCTCACCCAACTTCGGGATGAGCCAGCTGGTCCCGAACGTCGGCAGAGCCGTGATCTTCAAGCTCGAGCGGTCGACATCCACGGCTCGAGCGAAACTCGAACGCAGCAGGCCGAACGCCTCGATCACGGTCTCCGATGCCGCTAGGCCAGCGTCGGTGAGCTCGACGCGATGCGGCAGGCGGCGGAAGAGCCTCGCACCAAGTTGATTTTCCAGCTGCCGAACGTGGTAGCTGACCGACGCGGCCGAAGTGCCCAACTCCGCCGCGGCCTTCGCGAAACTGCCGTGGCGCGCGGCAGCTTCGAATGCTCCGACCGATACGAGTGAAGGCATTCGGGACTTCGAAAGCATAAGGCAGCCTTAGCCTATTTGCGAAAATCCTGTCTTGTGCACTGACCGGGCGCAAGGAATTTGAGCTCATCGGAGGTCGCGAATGAGCCCAATTCGTTGCATCGCCGCCCTTTGCGCGGCGGCTTGTCTTTCGCCAGCATATGGGCAGACACCACCGCCCGCCGGTCAATCTCTCCAACGCGACGGTTCCCACGATTTCGACTTCCTCATCGGCAACTGGAAGGCGCACGTCCGGCGTCTCCCTGACCGGCTCGTCGGATCACACAGCTGGGTCGAATATGACGGAATCTCCAACCATCATAAGATCCTCGACAGCAATTCGAACTTCGAGCAGTTCGAGGTCACGTCGACCGACGGCAAGCAGCATCTCAAGGCGCAAACTCTACGCCTCTACAATCCGGAGACGCATGAGTGGTCGATCTATCTGGTCGACGCCGACAAAGGAACGCTGGGCCTGCCCCCGGTGGTCGGCGGCTTTAGGGGCAACCGCGGCGAGTTCTACGATCAGGAGACCTACAAGGGGCGCTCGATTTTCGTCCGCTATCTGTGGCTGAACCTTTCCGCCACCTCCGCACGGATGGAGCAGTCCTTTTCGGCCGATGGGGGCCGAACCTGGGAGACCAACTGGATCTGCGAGCTCACCCGAGGCGCCCCGAACTGATCATTTGGCACCACGGCGACGGCCGGGGATATATTCAAACGACCGCTATCAGCTAGGTCCGGTCACGCATGATCATTCGCAAAGTCGCCGAGGATGACAAGCCGCAGTGGCTCGCCTTATGGGCCGCGTACAACGCCTTTTACGGGCGCGAGGGGCCGACTGCCTTGGCACCGGAGATCACCGATGCGACCTGGCATCGATTCTTCGATCCGGCCGAACCTGTCCATGCATTGGTTGCCGAAGTGGACGAGCGGGTAGTCGGCTTCGCGCATTTTCTGTTCCATCGTAGCACGATCTTCCTTTCTCCGGTCTGTTATCTGCAGGACTTGTTCACGTCGGAGGAGGCCCGTGGCCGAGGGGTCGCGACCGCGCTAATCGAGGGGGCGTCCGGCGTGGCCGCGGCGGCAGGATCGAAGCGGATCTACTGGCAGACCCATGAAACCAATAGCCGTGCGCGCATGCTCTACGATCGGCTCGCCGACCGATCGGGCTTCATAATCTACCGGAAGGCCCTTGAGCCGCGGTAGGACACAACAAGTTCGCCCCATTGCGGAAACAGGCGCCAATGTTACGCTGGCGTAACCGCTCCGGCTCAACGGGTCGGTTCAGCGGCGAAAAGGGAGGCCAATGCCGGTCCAAATCAAAATTCTCGCCGGCGGAATGCCGGTCGAAATCAGGATTCTCGCGCTCGGCGCGCTTCTCCTCTTCGTCTACATCTTCACGGCGACGCGGTTCAAAACCGCTCAATACGGTCGGAAGTGGAACGTCGGGGCGAGGGATGACTCGTTGCCGCCGCCATCTCCCGTCACCGGGCGGACGATGCGCGCTCAGGCGAATTTCGAAGAGACCTTCCCGATCGCCATCATCGCGTTGCTGGGAGTAGTCCTTACGCAGCGCACCAGCGAGCTCACGGCCCTTGGCGGCTGGATCTGGCTTGGAGCCCGCGCCGTTTACTTGCCCATCTACGCAGCAGGCATCCCGGTCATCCGAACCATCGTCTTCGTCATCAGCATGGTCGGCTTGTTCATGGTCCTCTGGCCCCTGCTCGCGGGTTGATCAGCTAGAGTTCGCTCGCCGCACAGTAGAGACCGAGCGTTGGCCCGGAGCCGGCCCTTTCCGCGCCGCATTCGCGCCTGATTGCGTTGCGAACAGTGTGTCGGAGCACTAACGGGGCCCGCATGTCCGACCGCGCTGAAATCTACGCCAAGACCGCCGAGCTCATCGAGCCCTTCAACAAGAAGGGCGTCGCCGTCACCGAAGGGACGCGCTTTGCCCAGGACCTGGAATGGGACAGTCTGACGGTGCTCGATTTCGTCGCCAACATCGAAGACGAGTTCGACGTCATCATCACCATGAA
>JBKPJK010000111.1:0-2379 GCA_046730635.1 Pseudomonadota bacterium
CCTAAAACGACGATCACAGCGTTGAAAATGGCGCGAGTGACGGGGCTCGAACCCGCGACCTCCGGCGTGACAGGCCGGCGCTCTAACCAACTGAGCTACACCCGCGTTTTTGGCGTGGCGGCGACCTAGGAGGGGCGCTGGGGTGTGTCAACCATTGCCGGCGCCATTTCCTGCCGCTCGTCGACTTCCTGTTCATCGACCTCGCCGGCATGGGTCAAAGTGCCGTGCTCGAAGAGGAATCCGGCAATGTCGGGCGTGCCGGCGGCGGAGAAGATGGTCTTCATGATGATCAGCAGGGGGACTGCCAGAAGCGCTCCCGTGGTTCCCCAAATCCAGGCCCAGAAGGACAGCGAGATCAGGATCGACAGAGGGCTGATGGTCAGCCGGTGTCCCACCACCATCGGAGTGAAGAAATTGGCCTCGATGAGGTGGAAGCTGATGAATGCGGCAGGCGGCAACATCGCCCCCCACACGTCCGGGTAGATCATCAATCCACCGAAGAAGAGCAGCAGCGCACAAACGATGGGGCCGAGATACGGGATATAATTCGCCACCGCGACGATGCCGCCCCACATGACCGGGGAAGGCATGCCGAGCCACCACAGGACCAGGGCCGTCAGCGCACCGAGGCCGGCGTTGATGAGGGTGATAGTCCCGAGATAGGTCGAAGTCGCGTCGACCACCTGCTGGATGACTCGCGCCGTCGTGAGCGCGCCTTCGAAGCTGCCGCGGCTGACGATCGTCTTCTTCCGCATCGACGTCCAGCCGGCGAGGAAGAAGAAGATCACCAAGAGCGCGAAGAACAGTTGGATCACCAGGTGCGGCGCGGAGGTGATCAAAAGGCTCGAGACCGAATTCGGAGTTTCAATGCGCACCGCGCGCGTCTGTTCGCGGGTGATCGCGATTTGGGACGCAGTCCGGTCGATGAACCGGTCGAGGTTCTTGTACAGATCAAGCACGGGTTCGAGCGTCGCCCGCACCTTCGGGATCTTCGACGGCACCTGCGCAACCCAGTCCGTCGCTGGAACGACGATCGATCCGATCGCGAACAGCGCGACGGCGAGGAAGATGACGAGGCACAGGCCCGCCGAGAGCTTCGAGGGAATGCCGCGCCGTTCGAACCACTCGAGCAAAGGCACCAAAGCGATCGCGACCACCAGAGCAGCAGTCACGGGCATGAAGAACTCGGCTCCCGCCCTGAGGGCAAAGGGCAGGCCGACGGCCCCGCCGATCCCGGCGATGAGCGTCAACGAGGCCAGCAGCCGATCGCGCTTGACGGTGATCGTCTCGGCAAGCACTCGCGCCTCGTCGGTCGGCTCCTCGAGAATCTGCTGCTGCTTACGGCGCGCGTCCATCGCCGGGCAGCATATCGCCCGACTTTCGGCGCGGCTAGCGGATTAGCGGGTCTCGGCGGTGTGCCGTACGTCGGCCTTGATTTCGGCGATCAGCCTTTTCAGAAGGAATATGACTTCGCCATGGGAGGCCCCCGCCTGTTCCAACTCGGCGATCGTCTTCTGCAGCGACATGGCGAACGCTGCGGCCGTTGGCGGGACTTCCGCGGGGCGAAATGCGCGCGAACTACGGGCCACAGCATCCGATCCTAGTGGCCGCGCGGCGTCGAAGGCGCGCACCGTTCGGCGGGGATGGTGGCGACCAGTCGATGGCTGCGCCAGATTTCTCGCCTTTTCAGGGTGTGAAGGGATCGCACTTTTTCGATAGCGATCGCGTCGCTCTCGGCATCGACCAGAATGGCCCAAGGGGCGACGAGTTGCCCATCGAAAATGAGGACGGTGTAGAGTCGCCGGGGAAGCGCCCTGGGGGCTGAGGGAACGGATGTTCCGTGGTGGGTGCGTACCGGACTCATACTCGTCCGTCGAAACATGCGGACAATGCGCAAGCCCGGCCATCGGGGACTCCCCCGACCGTCGGCCAGTCTTTTCCGTAAGTGCTTAGCGGCAAACAAAGAAAGGGGCGGTCCCGACACTCCCACTCGGAAAAGGACCGCCCAGTTCGGTTTGCGCCGGCGCTCTTCCAGGGGAAATTCGGGCGCAACCGAGATCAATAACGTCACATAGGTCGAAGGGATCCGGGGGTTGGGTAGATCTGCCGATTTGAACCAAGGGCGCGCACGACCGGTATCCAAGAGTGTCCATATGTTCAGTCATTCAATACCGAGCAGGAGCTGAGTCGCCTCGAGCTTCAAACCGCGCGGGGTCTTCGAGACGAGCAGGAGAAACGCATGCCCCTGCAACAAAGTTACCGCATCACGAATTTCGTGCCCCCGGAGCATCTCGACCGTGTCCTCGAAGCGGTTCTCGCTGAGGCGCCGCTGACCTATGGCCCCTATGATAAATCGGCATGGTGGAGCGCCGCGGGCAC
>JBKPJK010000112.1:0-1657 GCA_046730635.1 Pseudomonadota bacterium
GGAGGAAGCCGAGAAGTGGCTGCCCGTCGCCCAGTATATCGGCGGCGTCGAGCATGCGATCCTCCACCTCCTCTATGCGCGTTTCTGGACCCGAGCCCTGCAGCATATCGGTCGGATCGGCATGGCCGAGCCGTTCAAGGGGCTATTCACCCAAGGCATGGTCACGCACGAAACCTATCGCGCTGGCGACGGCAGCTGGCTCAGCCCGGACGAGGTGCGCAAGGATGGCGACGACTGGATCCACATCGAAAGCGGTCACCCGGTCACGACCGGCCGCGTCGAGAAGATGTCCAAGTCCAAACGCAATACCGTGGACCCCGAACCGATCCTCGCCAAATATGGCGCCGACGCGGTGCGCTGGTTCATGCTGTCGGACAGCCCGCCGGAGCGCGACCTCGAGTGGTCGGAGGCGGGCATCGAGGGCGCATCGAGGTTCGTCCAACGCGTCTGGAAGCTGGTGGCCGCATCCGATGGCGGCGAAGGCGACGATGAGGCGCTGAAGCGCAAAGTGCATCGCGTGATCGCCGCCGTCGGCGAGGCGGTCGATGGCCTCCAGTTCAACAAGGCCGTGGCCCAGTTGTACGAGCTCGTCACGGCAATCGAGAAGGCCAAGCCGAGCGGGACCCGTAGGGAGGCCGTCCGCACGCTCGTCCTTCTTGCTGCGCCGATGGCGCCGCACCTGGCGGAAGAGGCGTGGGCCCTACTCGGTGAGCAGGACATGGTCGCCGACGCGCCTTGGCCGGGGTTCGATCCGGCGTTGCTCGTGGATGAGCAGGTGACTCTTGCCGTCCAGGTGAATGGCAAGCTTCGGGACACGCTGACGGCGCCGCGCGGGCTCGACAAAGCGGCTGCCGAGGCGCTGGCGCTGGCGTCCGACAAGGTCCAGCGACAGCTCGGCGGTGCAGCCCCACGCAAGGTCATTGTGGTTCCGGACCGGCTGGTGAATATCGTCGCATGATGCCCAAGGGTCTCACGCGCGCCGGCCTCATTCTCGCTCTCCTGTTGCTCCCCTCGTGCGGCCTTCGTCCGCTTTATGCGGGAGGCACGGGCAGCCCTGTCGCCGGGACGCTACGTTCGGTGCAAATCGCACCCATCGCAGGCCAGTCCGGCTGGCTCCTGCGCGACAAGCTGCTCGATCGGCTGGGCGAGGCTGGCCAGGGAACGCCGCTGTATCGCCTCGACGTGACGCTCGACGACAATATCACCTCGTTCGGCTTGCGCCGCGACCAGGCCGCTACGCAGGAGCGCCGCACGCTTCGCGCACGGTATCAGCTGGTCGATCTGAGCAATGGCCTGGTCGTTCTGGACGCGACGGCGGGATCGGACGCGGCGATCGACATCGTCAGTTCCGAATATGCGACCGTCGCCGCCGAACAGACGGCGCTCGAGCAGCTGTCGGGCATCGTTGCAGACCAGATTGCGGCGCGGCTCGCGCTCTACGCGATGCGGACGGCTCCGGCGAAGTGAACGTCAGCAAACAGGCGATCGGCCGCACCGTCGATCAACCGAACCCAGAAATCCGCTTCTACCTTTTTCATGGACCGGACACCGCGCAGTCGCGAGCGTTGGGGCAGCGGCTGGTGCAGGCGCTCGCCGCAACGAAAAGCGCGCTCGCGGCTGGGACGGTAAGATCCGATCCGGCGTCACTGGCCGACGA
>JBKPJK010000113.1:0-2241 GCA_046730635.1 Pseudomonadota bacterium
CGGCCGCTCTGCGGATCAGCAGGACGCTCAACACCCTACGAACTCCACGGTGCAGAATGTTGTCGATGCGACGTCAAACACCGAACCTGCGGCCGACGGCACGCCACTGAACGAGCCCACTGGCTCAATTGATCCGAAGAGCGCCGAGGCAGCCGGCCAGCTCGTCCAGAGGTACGGGGCCCTGGTCGAGCAGAGACGCTGGGCGGAGGCCAACGCATTATGGGGGGACGCAGCCTCCGCGGCCGAGTTCGAAGGCAAGCTGGCCCAGTTCGCGCAGGTGCACCTGGAAATCGGCAACCCGGGCGATCCCGAGGGCGCAGCCGGGTCGATCTATGTCACGATGCCCGTGATCCTCTACGGCGACCAGCTGGACGGGCAGCCGTTCCGCCGTTCGGGCGAGGTCACGCTGCGACGGGTCAACGACGTTCCAGGCTCAACGGAAGCTCAGCGCCATTGGCACATCGAGCGGATCGATCTCGCGAGCTAGCAGGCTAGTTCCAGGTGGCCGGTATTTTCTGCACCGTCGCATTGTCGGAAGCGTTCGCTGTCTCGGAATTGGCGCTGTTCCCGTCTGTCTCGGGCGCGGACGAGGCGACCGTGTAGGCGAACCATATGACGGGAATAGCCCACAGAATCGCTTTCCAGCGGCTGGTGAAGACCGAGCTGGTTCTGACCAGAGGGATCATCCTGCGCTTATCGCAAAGCGCGTTTAAGAATTGCTTTCTTCTTCGTGGGTCACTTCGCGATGCGGGTATTTGTCGCGGATGCGGGTGTTGAAATAGACGCCCTTGGCGAAGGCGGTGCGGAGCGTGCTCGCCACTTCTTCCGGAACGCCGGAGTAGACATATTTGCGGCCGGTGGTGAACTCGACCCAGAGATTCTGCTCCGTCTCGTCGTAGACGAAGCGGCGGATCACGGTGGAGGGCATGGCCCTCTAAACGTTCGGAGCGCGGCTACGCTCCGACGGCCTAGGCCGCGTCGGGAGTAGAAACCGGCGAGCGGCTCCGGCTGAGCGCCGCAACCATCCCGCCGAGCGCCAGGGTCGCACCGGCGATCGTCAGAGGCGTCCAACGATAATCCTCGAGCCAAGTCGAGAAGCCCATCGCGATGATCGGAACGATGACGCTGGAATAAGCGGCCTTGGCCGGGCCGATCTTCCTGACCACCGGATAATAGAGACTGAAGGTGAGCACCGACGCGAGAAGCGCGAGGTAAAGCACGCCGGCCCAATAGGACCAGCGCGCATCGAACGTCGGCGGCCCCGCCATCGCCAAGGCAATCAGTCCGTCGATCACGGCTCCGGCACCCATCGACCAGGCCAGCATCGCGAAGAGCGGAAAGCGGCGGACCTCGGGGCGCGCTTGCCAGACGTTGGCGATCGCCGCACCCAACATGCCGACGAGCGTCAGCCCGATGCCCGCGGCAATCTGACTTCTGTCGGCGGGGTGCTGACGAATTTCGTGAACGAACAGCAGGGCAATCCCCGCCACCGCGACGAGCGAGCTCCAGGCGAAGCGCTTGCTGGGCCGGTGTCCCAACAACAACCAACCGAGCAGGCTCGCCGGAATCAGAAGGAGCGCGAAGACCGTGGCGACCACGCCCGAGGTGATGTGCCGCTCCGCGAGATAGACGGCGTTGAAGTTCACGCAGAACTGCGTGAAGCCGAGGAAGACGGCGGGGAGCAAGCCCTTTCGGCCGATGTTGAGGCTATCGCCTTTCCAGCAGGCCAATGCCGCCATCGCCAGAGCGGCGATCGCGAAGCGATACGCCACTGACCATTGCGGAGCGACCGTTCCGAGTTGCCCGCGGATGACCGTCCACGTCGAACCCCAAATCAATGTGAAGACGATGAACGAAATCAACACCGAGCCCGGTCGGTCGGTCGAAGAATGTCCTTCAGTCGGTTCGCCGTGGGCCAAATCGCGTGGCTTCATCGATCGCCAGGATAGCCGCTGGACCCAATCTGCGGCCAATCAAAGCGCCGTGAAAATTGATAAGTCGCGCTTATCCTGATCACAGCCGAGCGATCGCAGACGCCAGCCGTTCGACCTCCGCTCCCTGCTGATCCCAACTCATGACGAGACGGATCTGGCCGGGACCCCAGTCGTAAAAGTCGAAACCCTGCGTTCGCAGATATTCGGCCTCCTCCGCGCTGACCTTGAGGAAAATTTCATTGGCCTCGACCGGGTAGACCAGCCGACGCCCTCCGGCCTGAGCGACGGTCTGCGCAGCTCCGTTGGA